>JALORT010000088.1 GCA_025458755.1 Methylotetracoccus sp. | reverse complement strand
CACGTCGTCGGATCATGAAGCACTGATTCATCGTCCTAAGCCGTTGATGGATGACTCGTTACCGTCGGGTAATGGTGTGGCCGCTGCGGCGCTGTGGCGCCTCGGGGCATTGATCGGCGATTTGCGTTATGTGAACGCGGCGGAGCGAGCCTTGAACGCCGCCGTGCCGGCCGTGCAGCGTTATCCGGAGGCGCATGGTGCGCTGTTGGACGCGATTCAGCAGTACCTCGACCCGCCGTATCTGTTGCTTCTGCGGGGTGAGGCCGGGGACTTGGCAGAATGGCGGGATGGTGTTCGGTGGGTGACGAACGGTCTGACGTTCGCTATTCCTTCCGGCGCACGGTCTCTGCCCGGACAGCTCGATCAGCGCCAGCCAAAACCGAACGGGGAGCCGGTGGCTTATCTCTGTCTCGGGCGCCAATCCCCGATCGAAACCCTGGATGCGCTTCACGCCGCACTGAACGCCCAGTGAACTCGGTGAAGCCATGAGAAAGCGGCGACGTTTGGTTTCTGATGTGGCCTCGTGCGGACTGAGGCCAGGGTGACACGGTATAAACCGCGGTTTCTTTCCGGGCGTGGGCGTGGCCGGATCCGGTCGGCCATGACCGAGAGTTTCAGATCAGGCCGTTGAGCGCAGAAAAACCACCCATCAGTTCGGCGCGGAATCCTTCGATCAGCGCTTCGTCTTCCCGCTGTTCACGCGGGATGTCGACGCGAATGGCCGCCAACACGCGAGTCGGCGACGGCCCCAAGAAGACCAGCCGGTCGGCGAGCGCTATGGCCTCCCGCAAGTCGTGGGTGACGAACAGCACGGTATGTGGCCGTTCTTCCCAGACCCTGATCAAGAGCTGTCTGACGCGGCGTGCCGTCGGCGCATCGAGAGAGACGAACGGTTCGTCCATCAGTAGCAGGTCCGGCTGAATCGCGAAGGCTCGGACCAGCGCGACTCGGCGGCTCATGCCCAACGAAAGACGCTCCGGATATTGCTGCTGCACCGCAGTCAATCCCATCACTTCGAGGAGATGCTCGACCAGTTGCTCGTCTTTTCTCTCGTGCGGCATCGCCAATTCGATGTTTTGTCGCACTGTCCGCCACGGTAGCAGTCGCGGGTTCTGAAAAACGTAACCGATCTGCGGCGTGATGTCGCCGGTCCCAAAATCAATGCGGCCCTCGAAATCGCGGTCGAGACCGGCCACAAGGTGCAGCAGCGTGCTCTTACCGCAGCCGGAAGGTCCGACCAAGCACACGAACTCTCCGCGGTCGATGGTGATGGCCAGGTCGGTGATGATTGGGTTCGCGCGCGTGCCGCCGGGCGAAGGAAACGCCTTGCGGGAGATCGCGATGTGGACCGCGGTCATCGTCGCCACCGCTTCGCCCGGCGGTCCAGGGGTCGGAGGAGGAGAAGTTCGATGGTCTGCACGACCAGCACAAAGGCGAACGTGTACGCCAGGATCGACGCGACGTCGAACATCTGAAAGAACAGATGCAGCTGATAACCCATGCCGTTGCTCCGTCCCAGAAGTTCAACCACGAGGATTATTTTCCAGATCAGCGCCAGACCCGTCCGCGAAGCGGCCATTATAAAAGGGTACAGTTGCGGCCAGATCACATGACGGAAGGTCTTGATCCAACCGAAGCGGTACGCTTGTGCCAATTCCATCAGATCGCGATCGAGCGAGCGTGTCCCTTCGCGCAGGGTGACAACGACATTCGGAATCTTGTTGATGACGACCGCGGTGATGGCAGCGGTTTCCCCGAGACCCAGCCAGACGTAGCAAAGGATCATCGTCACCAGGGCCGGTACATTCAGAAGCAGGACCAGCCAAGGATCAAACAAGCGGTTGAGCCCGGGGTGTCCGCCTAGCGCGATTCCGATCGCGGTGCCCACGCTCATAGCCAGCGCAAAGCTGACCGTCAACCGGGCGAGGGTGACCCCGAGGTGGTAGGGGAGTTGCCCGGTGCGTATATCCCTCACCAGGACCTCGGCGACGTCCAGCGGCGGAGGGAGCATCGGCGACTGCAGTGAAAGTGCGCCCATATGCCAAAGGCCGAGCAGCAGCAGCGCTGAAACCGCGGCGCCGGAATTCCATTGGGTGGGTGTCATCGGGACGGTTCGTCAGAGTGATGCCCGCGACACGGCAGCCGGGTCCGCCCTCGCGGGCGCGGCGGTGACTGCGTATCGGTCACGGCGCGAGCGGCATTGGCACTCCGGGTGGCCGCACCACGGCATGAACGCTTAGGCGCAGACATCGCGGGTCGAAAAGAAATGGTATTGTAGCGGTATGGCCGGGCGGGGCGAAGTGTGCCCGCAGGGTTTGAGCAACGCAGCGGTAGGACCTGTGCCATGAATGCCGACGACGAGAATCAGGGACGCCTGAAATTGCGCCGAATCGCGATCGACACTTATCGCGAAAATGTCGCTTATCTGCACCGAAGTTGTTCGATCTACCGGGCGGAGGGCTTCCAGGCGCTCGCGAAAGTGCGGGTTTTCTGCGACGGTCAACAGATCGAAGCCGTACTCAATGTCGTCGACGATGAACGCATCGTCGCGCCGGATGAGCTCGGCCTGAGCGAACAGGCATTCGCCCAGCTGTGCGCGGAAGGCGGGCGCGCGGTCCGGGTGGCTCAGGCGGAACCTCCCGAATCGATGGAAGCGGTGCGGCGCAAGATTGGCGGTGAGCGTTTGACCGGGGAGGAATACCGGGCCATCACCAGCGACATCGCCCATAATCGGTACTCCAAAATGGAGATGGCGGCATTCCTCGTCGCCACCGGCCAGAACGGCCTCGATCGTGACGAGGTTTTGCTGCTGACGCAGGCGATGCTGGACACCGGGGTGCGGCTGGACTGGAATGAGCCTGTGGTCGCGGATAAGCATTGCATCGGCGGAATCCCGGGCAATCGCACGTCCATGCTGATCGTGCCGATTGTCGCGGCCCACGGAACGCTGATTCCGAAGACCTCCAGCCGAGCCATCACATCACCCGCAGGCACCGCCGATACGATGGAGGTGCTGGCGCGAATCGAATTGATGCCGGATGTTCTCGACCGCCTGATTCGGACGGAGCGCGGTTGCCTGGCTTGGGGCGGCACGACCCGGCTGGCACCGGTTGACGACATTCTCATCTCGGTCGAGCGTCCTCTCGGGATCGATTCCCAGGGACAACTGGTCGCTTCGATCCTGGCAAAAAAGCTGGCTGCGGGAGCGACACACCTGTTGCTGGATATTCCGGTCGGGCCGAGCGCCAAAGTCCGTCACATGCGAGATGCGATGCGCTTACGTAAGCTGTTCGAGTACGTCGGCGACCGGATGAACCTGCATCTGGAGGCCGTCATCACCGACGGCCGCCAGCCGGTCGGCCGGGGCATCGGGCCGGTCCTTGAGGTCCGTGATATCATGTATGTCCTGGAGAACGATCCGCGGGCCCCCGTGGACCTGCGTGAGAAGTCATTGCGGCTGGCGGGCCGCATCATCGAATTCGATCCCGACGTGCGTGGCGGTCACGGTTACGCGATCGCGCGGGAGATCCTGGAGTCGGGTCGGGCGCTGGAGAAAATGAGACGGATCATCAAGGCGCAGGGGGCGCAAGACAAGGAATTTGGGCTGGGCGCGTTGAGCTTCGATGTGCTCGCTGATGAAGGTGGCATGGTCGTTGCGATCGACAATCTGCATCTGGCCCGCGTCGCCCGCCTGGCCGGAGCGCCGATCTCCAAAGGGGCGGGTGTCGATCTTTTGAGGAAGCTCGGGGACACGGTCGATCGGGGGGAGGTGCTCTACCGGGTGTATGCCGCGTATCCGGCCAATCTCGGCTTCGCGCGGGATCTGACGACGCGACGATCTGGATTTTTAATGGGCGAGAATGAGCGCGTCCCCGGATATTTCGTCGATTATTGAGAGTGAGAAGGCATACCACCGGTCATTTCCAGAGCGACGGTTGGAACCATGGCAAGACATCACACGGTGCTGACACGTTTCAGTTCAACCGCCTGCCATCGGCGGCCCGACGCCGGGTCATTCCGTCCCACCCCAAGGACATTCCAGGCGTTCCGCCGGCCGCTTCCCTTCGCCGCATGATGCGACGACTGCGCATGGTGTGATGAACCGCGCTTTTCCGGCAGGGGCAGCGACGGTTGTGTTGATGCCGGTGGTATTGGCTCGGCTGGTCTCGCTGATGTCTCTTCGCAGCCTGGTCGTTGTCGGGTTTGCGCTGACCGTGATGCCCTGCGTTGTTGCGGTGCTGTTCAGCGTTCTCGCGTTGGAAGAGTTGTCCAATGCCTCGAAGGAGACCGCGTACCAGGTCGCGCAAATCAGCGAAAAACGGCAGTTGCTTCGGAAACGCCTGGTCGATATGGAGCGGCGGGGCAAGCAGTATCTGGTCCTCAAGGAGCCTGATTCGCGCGAGACGTATGTCCAGACGGACCGTCAAGTCAAACAGATCCTGTCGGAGTTGGCTTACTACTCAACGGATCCGGATTTTCGCGCACAGCTGGACGCCGTAGCGAAGGTCACCGACCGGCTGCTGTTGGCGGTCACCGGAATCGATTCGCCGCTGCCTGAAACGCCGAATGTGGCGGGCCGGCTCACCGGTTCGACGCCGTCTTCGGGTGGACGGAGCCGTTCCAGCGATGACATGCGGGTTGCCTTGTTCGATCAACTGGGCCCGATCACCGACGATCTTGCCCAAGCGTCCGGTCGGTTGATCGATCGCATGGTCGCCGGTTTGGAGCGGCAAACCGCCATGGTGCAGAACCGCATCCTTGTCCAGACCGGTATTCTGGTTCCCGCGTCACTGGTGTTGATCAGCCTGTTCATCTATTTGATCACCCATCCCGTCCGGCAGCTCGATCGCGGAATCCGGCAGTTGGGAACGGGCAATCTGCGCGACCCGATTGAAGTATCGGGGCCACGGGACCTGCGCTATCTTGGCCAAAGGCTGGAATGGCTGCGCGACCAACTGACAACCCTGGAGCAGGGGAAACAGCATTTCGTGCGCAATGTCTCGCACGAGTTGAAGACGCCGCTGGCTAATATTCATGAAGGCGCGACGCTGCTGGCGGATCAGATCGTGGGTGAGATCAATGCCGAACAGCAGGGCATCGTGGAGATCATGCTCACCAACTCAAACCGGCTGGAACATTTGATCAGCGAATTGATTCATTACGGCTCGGCCAATGTCCGCCGGAACGGCAGCAAGCTCGAGCGGCTGGACCTCCGGGATATCGTGCGCACGGTCATCAAAGATCTGGAGTTGCGCTTGCGCTCCAAGTCGATTGTACTGAGTGAGGATCTGCACCCGGCCGTGATGTCCGGAAATCGCGAGCAGTTGCGCCTTGTCGTCGACAATCTGTTATCGAACGCGGTCAAGTACACGCCGGAACGGGGCAGGATCGACGTCGGTCTGCGACAACAGCGCGGCTTCCTCCAGCTCACCGTTCAGGATGACGGACCGGGAATCCGCCCGGAGGACCGCAGCAATGTTTTCGAGCCCTTTTTCCGGGCCAGTTCGGGCCGAGAAGCGGGCGTCAAAGGCACTGGCCTCGGACTCGCGATTGTTCGGGAATGCGTGGCAAGTCACCAGGGCATCGTGGATGTGGTGGACTCGCCCTCCGGCCGCAGCGGGGCCTGTTTTCGTGTTCGTTTGCCGGTAGATCCTTATGCGTAATCGCAAGTCGGTATGGCGAGCAGCACTGGCAGGGTTGCTGACGCTGATCCTTGCCGCGTGCGCCGATGTGCAGCGCCGTCCGCCGAGCCGTCCGGCGGCGGTGACGGATGTGCAGCAACATCTTGATGTGTCGGCCGATCAGTTGCTGGCTTTCGGTAGCGAATACGATCGCCTCGGCCCGGCGGGACGGCTGGCGGAATGTCATAAGCTGCTGCGCACCTACGCGGTGAGCCGGCGGCTGTCGACGTTGCTGTATGTGTTTGCGGCTCAACTCGTGACCGAGGGATGCGGTGATCTCGCCGAAACGAGCCGGGTGATTCGAGCTTTTCGTGGGCAGATTCAGGAGGAGCGGCTGAGAAACCTTCTCGCCTATCAGGGATTGCTGGCTGAGCAGAACATCGCCCGTTCGCTCGAGCGAGAGCGCTTGCGGAAGCGGCTGGAGTTTACCCGCTATCACATGAAGAAGGCGCTGTCGGAATCCCGGCAGGCGGTCAGCAGTTCCAAACAGGCGCTGACCAAGCAGCGCGAGGCCTTGAGTGAACGGGAACAAGCCTTGACTCAAACCAGAGAGATTTACCGACAAATGGTTTCGCGGGACGCGGAGGCCAGGCAATTGAAGGAAAAGCTCGACGCGCTGAAGTCCATCGAGCAGGATCTTAACGACACCGAGAGGTAATGTAGTGATGAATACCCAGCGCAGGCGAGTTCTCCTCGTCGACGACGACCCGGATTTACTTCGTCTGTTGAAATTGCGGCTGGTGTCCGCCGGGTTCAGTGTGGAAACCGTGGGCGGCGGCCAGGAAGCGTTGTCGCGTCTGGTGGTTTTCCGCCCGCATGTCGTCGTGACCGATCTGCGTATGGATGATCTGGATGGCATGGAGTTGTTCAATCAGTTGCAGGAGCAGTATCCGACACTGCCGGTGATCATCATGACCGCGCACGGCACGATTGAGGACGCGGTCGAAGCGACGCGTCAAGGTGTTTTTGGTTTCGCGCCGAAGCCGATCAACCACAGCGTGCTGATCGAGCGGATCAACGACGCGATCCGGTTTACCGGGGCGACAGAGCTGGAATCGTCTGAGGAAAGCGAGCCATGGCGCCAGTCGATTATTACCAAGAGCCCGCTCATGGAGGAGCTTCTGAGCCAGGCCTACCGTCTGGCCCAAGGTAAGGCGAACGTCTTCCTGAGCGGTCAGAGCGGTACTGGCAAAGAGTTGCTCGCGCGGGCGATTCACGACGCCAGTCCGGCGCGGGACGGTCCATTTATTCCGGTGAACTGCAGCGCAATCCCGGACAACCTGTTCGAGGCGGAACTCTTCGGCTATCGCAAAGGGGCTTTTACCGGGGCGTTGCGCGATCACGACGGGTTGTTCCGCGCCGCGGACCAGGGAACCTTATTTCTGGACGAGATCGGGGAGATGCCGCGGCCATTTCAGGCGAAGTTGCTCCGTGCGGTCCAGGAAATGGCGGTTCGGCCGATCGGCGCTACGCAGGACGAGTCGGTCGATTTGCGCATCATTTGCGCCACCCATGTCGATATGGAACAGGCGCTGAAGGATGGGACTTTTCGCGAGGATCTCTACTACCGTCTTAGTGTCGTGACGCTGACGCTGCCGCCTCTGCAAGAACGGCCTGAAGACATTCCGCTGCTGGCGCAGCATTTTCTCCGAGAATTGGCCGAATCGTACGGCATCGACGCGCGGGGGTTTTCGCCCGAGGCGATGGAATTCCTGGTTTCCTTCCATTGGCCCGGCAATATCCGCCAGCTCAGAAACGTCGTCGAGCAGTGTTTGGCGTTGTCCAGTACCTCGCTGATTCCGCTGAGCCTGCTGCAGAAAGCGCTGAAAGAGGCACCTGCCAGCATTCTGCCGCTGCAGGAAGCGAAGGAGCAATTCGAGCGGAACTACCTCGCGCGGTTGCTGCAGAGCACGAACGGTAATGTTTCACAGGCCGCGAAGCTGGCGAAGCGCAACCGCACCGAGTTCTACCGGCTGCTCAGCCGTTACGGCATGAACCCGACGGTGTTCAAATCTCCGGACTGAACCGGACGCGCCACCGCGGTGCTTCTGCGCTGCGGCGGTCGGTGCGCCGGCGAGCAAGCCCGTCATTTCGCCCGCCACGTGTAAAGCGACGTCACGGCGTAGTTCCAGACGACGCCGACCAAAATTCCGGCCATCGCGGAGAAGACCCAGAAAGTCTGTTGCTGGAACAAGTAATTCGCGATGCCGACGTTCGCCAGTCCGCCGATACTGCAGGCGAGCACGAAGGTCGCCCAGCCCCACAACCAGCGCCATTGAAGGTCATCGCCGCAAGGGTCGCGCCGCTCTGTCCGACCAGGAAGCTGGTCTTGAAGGCGGCGAACAACGCGGTCAGCACGGCAAAATGAACGAAGACGCCGAGACCGCCGACGAACATGAACATGAAAAACCGCACCGGGACTGCGCGCCCGATGGTCTTGTCCAGAATCAGCATCACAAAGTCCCAGGCGACTCGCGAATCCAGTTTGCTTTCGCCGGCAGTGCGTTCCCGGAACTCGTAGGGCAGTTCCTTGACCTTCAACGAAGTTGGGGAAGACGCCAGAATGTCGAGCAGGATCTTGAATCCGATCGATGACAGTCGGCGTACCACACGGTGCAGTAGGTCGGCCCGAAGCGCGAAGAAGCCGCTCATCGGGTCCCGCAGCGGCACTTTGATGGCGGCCTGCGCCAGCCTGGTGGCGAAGCGGCTTTTGCGGACCCGTGACAGGTCCCACGTTCCGGTTCCCCCGCCTTCGACGTAGCGGCTGCCGACCACCACATCGACCGGTTCGCGGCGCAGCACCTCCAGCATTGTCGGCAGCAGTGTCTCGTCATGCTGCAAGTCCGCATCCATCACGGCCAGAAACGGTGCCGCACTTGCCAGCATGCCTTCAATACATGCCGAGGACAAGCCGCGCCGACCGATTCGCTGGAGCACTCGAATGCGGGCGTCTTCCCGGGCCAATGCCCGGGCACATGCCGCGGTCCCGTCCGGTGAATCGTCGTCGACGAAGATGACTTCCCAGGCTAAACCGTCGAGTATGCGGCGTAGCCGCTCCACCAGTTCGGGAATATTGGCCTTCTCTTTAAAGGTGGGAATAATGACGGCGAATTCCGGCCCTGCGGCTACCCTGTCGCTCGGGAGGCTGAAGTCGGCGACGGGGGAGTTTGTGTCGGCAAGCATCGATAAGTGGTCCTCACTGGAGGTTGCGATCATTCATGGTGGGGCTTGGATGTGTTCACCCGGACGCGGGTCGGAAAAGGCATGGGCAAAGCCCTGGCGGCAGCCCGGAACGGATGGCGCGGAGCCAGTGTGCGGTCCCGGG
>JALORT010000087.1 GCA_025458755.1 Methylotetracoccus sp. | reverse complement strand
CATAAAGTGGCGCCGCTGCGCGTTGGAGGGTCGCCCACTCGCCTTGCTCCACGGCCCACAGCCATGCTGCGCGCAGATTATCCAACTCGGCGTCGATGCGCTCCAGCGTACGGTGTTGTTGTGCGCCGGACAACTCGCCGTCGGTCGCCGCCAACATCTGAAGATAGTAGCCGCTGTGACGACTGCGTGCGGTGTTCCCGGGCCGGGCTAACGCTTTTTCGCAAGCAAGGTACAAGGCATCGTTGTAACGCGGCTGTTCGCCGAAAGGATAAAAATCCTTGCTCAGATCGATCGGGTTGCCATTGAAGAACGCCAGTTCGGGCGCCAAGGGGAGGGGTTTGGTCTGTCGCGCGACCTGGATGCTTGAAATCCGAGGCAACTGCCAGTCATAGCCGACGCTTAGCGCGGAAAGCCGTGGACGCGAGGAATATCCCCCGTCAACGATTTCAACGCGCAGCCATCGGCCGGTCCGGGTGCCATGAAGCACCCGTTCCCAATCTCGTGGCACGCGGAAGGTCACCAGGCCATCTTTCGTGAGCGCTCGACTGTCATCGGTAAAGCCGAATTCCGTCGCTCCACTGCTGGCCGCGCCGGAGCCGGATTGCCCGAGTTCGGCCCACACCCCAGCGGTCTTGAGATAGGACCATTTCAATTTGAGGCCGCTGGTCTGGCCTGGCCGCGCGAGCGCGATCTGCAATTGCGCGACCGCCCCACCCACACCGAAAACGCGGTCGGCGCTGAGGTAGAAGGTCGTGACCGAAGCGGTGTCCCCGAAGGGTGCATAAGGGAGGACCAGATCCCCCGGATCGTCGTTGCCGCGCGCCACGGATTCGGGTAACAGACCCGAGGCCCCCGGCGGGAGAGGTAAAGTCAACCGCGCGCGCAGCCAACCGGCTTCCACCCCGCTGACGGTCTGCGGCTTCAGCGGCGGCAACCGGCTGAAAGTGACCCGCCAGGCGCCTTGATTGATCTCATTTTTAACGGGCGTTACCGTTTGCCACGTCTTGCCGTCCGAATAAGACCATTGGAAAGGCCAACTGGCCCATTGCCACGTATCGGGCGACCGCACGATCAAGGTGACATCCTTTTCACCCGGTTGCGGCAACACGGCCTCGCAGGCCAGATACAGTTCGTGCGCCACCTCCCGGTCACCTTGGAACGCCGCGAACGGTTCGTCGAGATCACCGGCCGCCTCGGCGGTGCGCTCGGCGTACCGGTCGGCGTCGGTATCGTGGACAAAGACTGCCTGCAGTCGTGCGCGAGTCACGACCAGGTCGCGTTCGGTTTCAAAGATGACCTCGTCTTCCTCGCCCTCCATTGGCGGCGCGGCGGCCCGGGTTCCGGCGGGCACTACGGCGTCGACGGGGCTGTTTGCGGCGAGCTGGAACGTCAACGGAACGCGTGCCGGTTGTGGGGGCAACAACTCGGTGCCGATCAGGTTCAGAAACGCGAGGAAATTCTTCTCAGGTGCGCGGTTCAGCCGCCCGATGATGATCTCGGCAAATCGTCCGAAGATGCGGATCAGCGCCTGCCCTGCATCCGGGGCCCCGTCGGGCGGCGGCCGCCAACCGGAATAAGACTGCGCCAGGTCCTCGGTCTCGGCGACGATATCCGCGAGCTTGCGCTGATCGATCGGAGGGGATTGCATGGCTCAGTCGAGATAAAAGGGATAGACCAGATTGAAGCGGCTGTTCGTCGAACGCACCTGGTAGTGGATATTCGCCAGCAGCAGGCTGCGGTTGCCCGGGTCGGGGGATGCGTTCACGTCGAGCACGTCGATGCGTGGTTCCCAGATGGCGAGCGCATCCTGTATCGCGTCGGTGACCCGGCCGGCGAGTCCGGCATCGTTCAGGTCGAAGACGAAGTCGTTGATGCCGCAGCCGAAGTCGGGCCGCATTACGCGCTCCCCGGGGGACGTACTCAGGATGGTCCAGATGGACTGCCGGATACTGTCGTCCGCCTCCGCCATTTTGATCCGGCCTTCCGGGGTCGTTTCGACCGGGTAGTTCCAGCCGGTTCCAAGAAAGCTGCTGCCCATGACCTTAGCCGATTATGACCGTACCGGCGGCGATGACCTTACCGATCGGTTGGTCCGCCGGGTCGTTGCAGGTCATTGCCGTATCGCCGTTGCGCGCCGCCGGCTTGCCGTTGATCTTGACCGTGACGCTACCCATCTGGATCGTGGCCTTGTTGCTGGGCGGCTTTTGAAAACTCACGCCCGGCGCCGTGGGAACGTGAGGCGGCGAGTTGTCCGCGGTGCTGCCGACCACGGCGGCCGGCTTGCCCATGATCTTGACATCGGTGCTGAGCCCGCCGCTGATCATGCCCGCAAAGGGATGCGGCAACGGCGTGGGTGCCGGCGGAGCGGGAGGCGCGGGCACCATCACGATGTGGGTATCGACGGCCACGATCTGGTCACCTTGTTTGGCTGCAGGTTGTCCCATTTCTCTCCTCTCCGTTCTTCGATCCGAACACGCCTCAGCGTTTGAAGTAGCGTGCGCCGCGCGCACGTCACCGCTGGTCTCTTGTATCCCTCAATTGATGTTTACCGCCGTGCCCTTGATGTTTAGCTGGGCATTGCTCTTCAAATCCATGTTCCCGCTCGCTTCGATCTTGACCGCCGCTTGCGATTTGATCTCGACGTCTTTGCCCTGCAGCACCAGTTTGCCTTTGCTCGACTTGATCGTTACGTCGGCATCGGCCTCGATGCTGATCGTATTGTCCTTGGTACTGATCGTGATCTTGTTCTTCGCGGTACTGTCGATGATCTCGATCTTCTCTTCGCCTTTTTTGTCGTTGAGGCGGATGATGTGGCCGCTGCGCGACTTGATGGTGCGCAGGTTATTCTCGCCATCATCGTTTTTCTCGGGGGGTTTGTCCTTGCCGTTCCACAACGCCCCAACGACGTAAGGCATCTCGGCGATCCCATGTTCGAACGCCACCAACACTTCGTCGTCGACCTCCGGCAGAAAATAAAAACCACGTTCCTTACCGGCCATCGGTGTCACGATCCTCGCCCAATGGCTCTCGTCCTTCTCCGAGAGCCAGGGAAATTTGACCTTCACACGGCCGAGGCCCTCCGGGTCCTTGAGATTGGTGACGACACCGATGACCATGCCGTAGATGCGGCTCGCCTTTTCGACGGGTTCCAACAACTCGCTGTAGATGTCCGTCACGCCGCGTTCCTCCGTACCGAGAAGTGGGTCTGATAGCCGGCATCCCCAGACACGGTGTGGGTCACGGCGGTCACGTAATAGGGACCACTGAAGTTTTTTCCGGCGCCTTCGATTTTGACGACCGTTCCTGCGCGCAAGTCGGGGGTACCCAGGCACACGACTTCGCCGCTGACATGGGTGAGCGCCATGCCGTTGAATTGTCCGGCGGCGATCTGATCGGCGTCGGCCTTGGTGACGGCGCCTTGTTCGAGCTGCACCAAGCTGGATTTGCCGAAGGCTCTATTACCCAGTTTCGGCCCGGTCGTGGTTCCGCCCATCGTTGAGGATTCGGCGCCGGCCCGGGCTTGAGCGGCGATCACCTCCTTTTTCATGACATCCCATCCGCGCACGACGACTTCGCTGACCTGGGGAACCGTCGTCAGCCGCGGCTGAAACTCGCTGATCTCCTCGCCCAGAGCGAGAGTGACCTGCGGATTGCCGGCTATTTGATGCGGCCGAAAGTACAGAACCTTCTCCTGCACGAAGACTTCGTAGCCGTAACGCGCGGCACGATCCTGCAGAAAATCCAGGTCCGTCTGGTTGTTTTGCAGCACGTACTCCTGCACGACTTTAGTGTCCGTGACCGTCGCCCGCAGGCCCGCTTCACGCGCAATCTGGCTCGCGATCGCGCTGTCTTTCATCTTGCTGAAGGATCGCGTCTTGCTTCCGCGTAACAGGCGATGCCGACGGTCATAGCCGCGCACGGTCAGCATCGGCGGTTGATCCGCCTGGAACGAGGGTTCCAAACTGGTGATTTCGGCCTGCATGACCTTCTTCAGATTATCCACGTAGCCCAGCCAGACCTCGACCTCGTTGCCGGGAGCGAACAGGCGATCATCCGACCAGGTGAACTCGAGTTTGGCGGCATCCCAGTTGTGAAAATCGAGAGTGAACATGCTGGGGGCTTCCAGATCCTCGTGGACTTGCAGCGCTTTCAAATCACTCATCGCCGACTGCGGCAGGTCGGACCCGTTGATCTTGATCCGGACATCGTGCGGCCCTTCGCCAGGCATCGTCGTTACGGTTGCAGCGGCGGAATGATCAACACATCACCCGACTTGAGCATCCTGGGGTTGATGATGTTGTTCGCTCGAGCGATGTGCCGCCACAGAGCAGGGTCGTTGTATTCCTCGGCCGCCAGGCTATGGAGCGTGTCGTAACGCTTGACGATACGGGACTTGGCCACGTCTGCCGAGTGCAGTTCTCCCCAGCGGTACTCGGCCTCTGTCTCTGCTTCGACAAATGTGCAGCCGGCAGTCGCGCGTACCGGCGTGCCGTCCGGCATGAACATCGTGTAGGTGAGGCTGATCTGCTGGAGTACTCCCCGGAACCATACGATTCCTCCCCACTTCAGCACGCATCGCGGCGGTTCATGCGATTCAGGTTGCACTTTGGCCAAGGAGGCCAATTTTCGCGTGTGGACCGTGACATCGGTCCCGGTCGCCGACTGAAAAGGGTTGGTCGGTACCGCAAACGCCGTGGCAATTTTTCCCAGCGACCACTTGTCCTCGTGCGGCTCGTAGGTATCGAAGAACAATTCGATCTTCAAAGTGGCCGGTTCCACAGACAAGAAGTCTTGCTCCACCGGCGTCGCGGCTCTGGCGCCCCGGCTTTTCACCAATTTCCCAGGCACGACCCGTTTCTTGGTCTGCCAATTCACCGATCTGGAGACGCTGATCTCGCTCGGATTGAACAGTGCTTCGATGGTCTCCGTCAGCCGCCCGGACTTGTACCAGATTTCCAGCTTTTCTAATCCTCCGCCGCCTGGACCGACTCCGAGGATGTCGGATGCGAGTTTGCCTTTGCTCAACGCCATCGTGTTTTCCCCCTCCGCTCGGCCTCGATGGCGAAGCGACGTGCGAAGCGGCGCTCGACTTTGTCCACGATGCCCTCGATGTCAATGTTGGGCGCGGATTGAGGATTGGTTTCCGGGGGCGTGACTCTGTCAGTGATCAGTTCGCGGCCCACTGGCTGCCTCGGGCGGCGTGGCTCCATTGCCGTCGCTCTGGCCGAAATCGAACGACTTTGCCTGGTTCCGGCCGGATGTTCAGTCGTTTGTTGCCGGGCGCGCGGCGCCTCTCCGGCCAAAGGCAAGGCGGGATACCGGGGAGAGGCGCCTCGCCTGATTTCGCTGACCAACGACTCACGCACGACCGGCAGCGATGCGGCTTTCGCTTGCGGTCGAACACGAAGCAGGGACCGCACCCGCGGAAGCGCGTTGTTGGCCTGACCATCTGGTAATGTCACTTGCACCGGAACATGCTTGCGCCCGGCGCGATCGGCCGGCTGTCCCCGAACGTCGGAAGACCGGATGAACAGCGAAGAATGGAGCTTCGTCACGGGGGTAACGACCGGGACACCGTTACCTTGTGTCCGGATTGCTCTCGTGGCGGCGTCATTGGCGAGAGGCAGAACTTGTTGCGATGCCACATCCAGCGACCGGGAGATCGTCGAGGCCGAAACGACCGGAAGCGTCCCCCGGCTGATCGAACGATCGCCGATTCCCGTCTTCCCCTCAGGCTGGTCCAGTCCAGGCGAGTGATTCGAGCCCGAGAGAACGCCAATGTTCGGTGCCGGCGCAGCCAGCGGCATCAGCGAGGGTAACGGACCGTCCAACGGCTTGCGCTGCACGACGACGGTCTGTGACTCGGATCGTGGTAAAGCGGAAACGGTGGGTCGCGACTCCGGCGCGGTGGGTTGTTCACCCTCGCCCGGCACGGCAGCGGAGGACGAGGGGGCCAGGGGTAACGCGGTGGTCGAGGCGCTCGTTGCGAGCCGCACCGACGGCTGCATGGGCGTTGCCGACCCGCCTTTCGGGTCTGCCGCTTGCATCGGCCCTGTCGGCAACGTGCTGGAGACCGGTGGTCCGCCGATCTCGGCCGCGGCTGGCTTGGGTTGGACGTAAACGATGGGCGCGGACCCTGCGTTCTGATCCGTCATTTCGAACCAGGACCGATTGATCCGCTCGGCCAAGGGCAGGGCGGGGGCGATGTTGCAATGCCGGTCGATGATGCCGCCGGCCTGCGACAGATCGATCATGCCTGGCCGCACGCCGCGGCTGGTCAGCCTCAACACGAGAGCTGGGTCCAGCCCATCCTGCCAATCAGGGCTTGCCGGCGGTTTCACTTCCTTGGCCATGTGCTCTACCGGGTCTGCTCGACGCCACCCATGTGGAGGCCACCCCGAAGCAGCGCGGCGGCCTGGCCCAGCAGCGGTTTGGTCAAACCCTCGTGGACCAATTCGATCGACTCGAAAGCCACCTGATCACTGCCGGCATCGAACTCGGGGCCACTCCACTTCACGGGGAGCGCCTTGCGGAAGTTCCACCACATCACCGGGATCTGCTTCCGGTCCAGCAGCATGATCGTCCCATTCTTGCGCTGGATGATCCCCTGGCTGGTATTGTCATACCAGTTCCACAGGGTGCTGATATCGGTCAGGCCCTTCTTGAACACCAGAGGAGCCGTTTGGGTCTGGCGCGGAAGGTGGTGGATGTAATGATTGACCCCCCCTTCCTTATACTCATCCATTTCGATTTCGCTCTCGAGGCCGCTGACCTCGGTGAACCCGCCGACCAGCAGCCCCTCGATTTCGACAGCGAAGTTGAACGTCATGTAGGGGTCCAAAGCACGCACGCCGGGCGCCCAGTTCGACACCGCGGCGGTCGCCCAACTCAAGCCCAGGGGGATGCCAAATGCGCTCATCGCTCAATGCTCCTCGTTCAACCGCCGATTGATCCGGGCGACTTCGGTCACCCAGCGTTGCCGTTCCCGATGGTCCATCGTCATGATCTCGCGATAAGACCAGTTAAAGTGATACGCCAAATACGCTACCTCCTCGCGCAACCGCTCCGAGGGGTAGCGGATTACTCCCCCGGGCCGGCGGTCTCCACCTCGAACTCCCCCTGACAATGCGGGCAGGAGACATGGAACCGGCTGTGCCCGTGCTGGTTGATGCGTTGGTAAAAGTCCTGCAGGTAAGCAAGATCCGCCGCGTACAGGTTCTCCATGGCCTTGGTGTTGATGTAGTCCAGGCTGCCCAGCTTGGTGATCACGCGGGACAGCAGGATCACAACCAGGTAACCGGGATTGGCCCTGACGCGGGGATCCTTCAACGGCTCGATCTCGTCGAAGGCCGTCGCCAGCCGCATCGTCCCGTCCTTGTGCACGTTGCCCTCGGGGTCCATCAAACCGACCGGCAACGTGAAAGGAAACTCCGTCGGGAACGTTGCGCTCATAGTCGTCATGACCAGCTATCGACCTCCAGGCGTTCGAAGGCGATTTCCAGGGTTTCGATCGCGAACTCGTCGGCAGTTGCATCCAGAGTCGGGCCGGTCCACTTGGTCGGCCAGGCGTCGAACAAATTCCAGGTGACGCCCGGGTTGCCGA
>JALORT010000086.1 GCA_025458755.1 Methylotetracoccus sp. | reverse complement strand
AAAATCGCCAACCAGTTCTGTAAGCGCGGGCAGGA
Source organism: Methylotetracoccus sp. (assembly GCA_025458755.1). Lineage (GTDB taxonomy): Bacteria > Pseudomonadota > Gammaproteobacteria > Methylococcales > Methylococcaceae > Methylotetracoccus. The sequence continues at coordinate 7,570 of JALORT010000086.1, read as the reverse complement.
ACTCATGATCTACGACGTCGTCGCCATGCTCGTACCGGCCCAGAAGAGAAAACTCAGAGGCACGTTCACTCCGCCTGCAAAGCTTGACCACTACAAAATGTACCGGGTCATCAACGAACAAAGGGTCGATGAGCCGAACATCAAACTCGCAGATCAATTCCACAAACGCGAAGCCGCAGTTTACCGTCCCGTTGCTTTCGCAGTCCCGGTCACCAAAGAAGTTCATGGGAAGGTATTTAGCATCCACAATCACGAGGCTCATTTAACCGTTTACCACGTGCAGCCATCAAAGGATATACCGGATGTGATCGATGCTCGCGATCAGTTCGGCACACACCGCTACCTCAAGATGGGCGTGAGCTATCTGCTTGCCGTTCCGAGCAAGAAGGTCGAATGGAGAGAGGAAGGCTAGGACTTCGTTGATGTGATAGGTGTGGCGCGCCGTATCTGATGAAGAGGCGCCTCATTCCGAGGCACGGCGTGGTCGAGGTACTTAATGGAGGATTCAGAAATGAAGCCTGAATTTGAATATGGGCACTGGGACATCCATCCGCAGGTGCCACATCTGACATTGCCCAAGGGGCCCGTGTCCGCCCCTGAAATGAAAGGCATGACGACGATGTACGAGGGGACGGTCACTTATCTCAAATTCTGGAATTTCTGGGTACGTTCAGCAACGCCTGCCGCAACCCCAACGGATGACTTCTTTCACAACTATGAAAGCGGCTCGAAGCAGGTTAAGTCGCTCATCACCGCGGTGGGCGCCGCCACGCACTGGCCGCACACGGAACAAGAAGTCTGGGACAGGATTGCGACGTTGTGGAACTGGCTCGGTGCAAATGTGCGTGTTGACGGAGCGGCCTATGCCGGACTGACCTCTGCCGACAGATGGCCTTCGATCGAGGAGTTCGCCCAGTACTATGCCGATCATCATGACCTGGTGTGGGCGGCTTGTTTCTCGAAGGCGCACCTGTTTGCCATTCTGCTTGGAAGGGTCTTGCCGCGCTGGCACGTATGCATCGCATCGGCCCATCATACCGAGGGCGGGGCGCCACCAACGGCATCACACGTTTATGTCGGTGTCTACTTGGCCGACCGTTGGTACTACTTGGATCCAACGGCTGTGTATTCCGGCCCATTACCGAGATTTAAGGAACGAAAATCCGTTGGCCCATTCAAGAAAGTGGACTATCAACACCCCTTCGAAGCCAGACCCGTGCCGCTTTCAACACTAAATGTGGTGCCTTACCTGCCTGATTAATCGCAAGTCAAGTATGCGGGACGGAATCGATCCCTCCAGGACTGCTGACGCGAGGCCGCAATCGACACAAGTTTGCCCAATATTCGCTTCTTGTTGCAGATTCGTAAAGGGAGGCCTAAATGAAAGGCACAATCATCAAAAACATCAAACTGACCAAAGCTGTTGATGGTGACACCATCAAGATTCTCCTTAACGACAAAGAAGGATCCATCCGCTTTGCCTGTCTGGATACCGAAGAGAGCCAACACGGAAGGGACAAACCCGTCACAAATGCCGGCAGCCTCGCATCGAAATGGGTTGAGGCTTATTTTGGCACAACCGAGGAAGGTATACCTTCTGGCAATATTCGAATGGATATCGAATTTGATACCAATGATCCGGAACAGGTCTGCCGTCGCAAACATCGCGATAACTATGGACGGCTACTCTGCTACGTCTATAAGGCCGGAACGCAGGAAAGCTCGAACCTGAGAATCGTGGAGGAAGGATGGAGCCCTTACTTCGTCAAATATGGGCGTTCCAGGCTCTATCATCTCCAGTTCATGGAAGCAGAATCGAAGGCCCAGTCTGCAGGAGTGGCAATCTGGAATCCGGCCACCAATGCCGGCGGTGAGAAACGGGATTACACGGCTTTAGTTCCCTGCTGGCACTTTCGCGACGGCGTGGTGCAAGACTATCGAACACTTGGCATTCAAGCCGGTTCTACCTTCCACAAATTCAATCTGCGGATTCCGAATCGTGACTCGGCCGCGTCTCAAGCCGCGTTACGACTGATCGAGACCCGCTACGGCGGGCAGCGGCGAAACTATGTTTACGTGACCGGTCACGCCAGCCTCTATCCACCCAGTGTTCAGGGAAAACCACAAGTCGTGATTTCAGCAACTGATCAACTGAAGGACTTTCCACCGAGTTAGCTAGGTCGCTCAAGAGCCGGAATGCGGGTGCCTATCTCGACTCTGGATCACTGAAACGGGGGTGATATGGACGAGGGAAACGAACAGGGCTCTGGCCTGTCCTGGTCAGGCTTGATCACGGTTCTTCTGCTTTTCGCCGGCGCGGTGTTGGTGCAACAGCTTCCGCTGCATAGTTCTCGGCCGACCGAAGCGGCGCCCTTGCTCCGGCTCTTCAAGAATCCTCAAGTCGCTGAGGCACGGCTATGGGAAGACCCTTTCGGGGCTGTAGCTCGGCATGAGCCCTCAACGAAGGATCAGAAGTCGGACTCGCCGACGACACCTGACGGCGGAAATAGCTTCTGCAATCCGTCCGAAGACCACGGTTCAGCGCCGAGCACGGTGCCCACCGACATCTTGGGTGTGATGGTATTCGGTGGCGACTACGAGGAAAGACGGGAGAAGCGCCGCCGAATGCGGTATGCGATGGTCTCCGGCTTGCTAGCCGCCGGTCTGTCGCCGAAAGACCAAGAGCACATCGGTTACTTCCAACTGCCTCGGGTGGAAGCCGCTGATGCCGGCACACCCGGCCTACGCAACGCAGCGAATCAAGAAGCTGCCGAACGACCGGAACCTTCCTATATTCCTTTCGAATGGTTTCAGAACACGGACCGATGGAATGAAAGTGGGAAGTCGAGTGCGCGCTCCGTACTGCTGCTTTGGTTAGACGAATACGTCTATCGCGAACGACCGCTCGAAAGGCTGGCGTTCGCAGTAGGTGAGGTGAAAAGGAAGTTTGAGGTGGATTGCAAACGGCCGCCCGCGGGCGTGAAGATTATTGGACCCGCGAGTTCCAGCACCTTGGCGGCGATCTATGGGGAAGCAGGAGAGTTTCGGCGGGTAGCAGTCAATGCAAAGTCAGGCGCTGCCGATCTGACCCGATTCGCGAAGCGCTCAGTTCCGCCGCAATGGGTATCGGAGACGGCCGTGCCGTCAACCCGGGAAATGCAATCAGGACAAAGCCCCTGGGAGAGACTGAGCACACTGGCCGGTGTCGAATTTTTCTCCGCCACGGCCACCGCCGAAATACCAGGGGCAGCACCGGAAGCCGATCTGCTGAACGCCCCCGGGGGACCCCAGTTGATCCGCGTGACCAGCACGGACAAGGCACTTATGAAAAGCATTCTCGGAGAGTTGGAACTTCGGGGGCTCAATCAGGCTTGCAGGTATCCCCGAGGATGCCGTTCCGGCGAGGCGCTTTATGATCATATCGCCCTTATTTCCGAGTGGGATACCGAGTACGGCCGCAGCTTGCCTCGCGCGTTGATCGATGCCCAGCACGAACGCTGCCACGCGAGAGCCTCGCTTGCGCTGCCCAAGGACAAGTGCGACTCTGACGAATGGGTACATCTGTTCAGTTACCTCGCCGGTATCGACGGCACGCTGCCCGGAGCGCCTCACTCCGACAAATCGGAGGACAAGAAAAACAGCAACGGTAAGAGCAATGGCGCGCAACCGCAGAAGATGGAGCATGCGGACGGGGACAGCGCCTACGATTATCTCCGGCGGCTGGGTTCCAGCTTGATGAAAACTCATCAGCACCTGCAGCGGGACGGGGGGAAAGGAATCCGCGCGATCGGAATTCTTGGCAGCGATGTCTATGACAAACTGCTGGTGCTGCAGGCACTCCGTCCTCATTTTCCGGAGGCCCTGTTTTTTACCACGGATCTCGATGCCAGATATCTGCACACCGAGGAGTATGCATGGACCCGGAACCTGATCGTTGCTTCCCATTTTGGTCTCGAGCCCAGCCACTCTCTGCAGGCACCTTGGAGTTTCCCGCCGTTTCGTGACAGCTACCAAACGGCGACCTTTCTGGCGGCCCGCCTGGCCTTGCAAGGCACCATCGAACCGGATATCGATAGACTGTGTCCGCCCTTTGCCGGCATGCTCGATGGGAGCGCGCACCGCGGTCGTTCCCTGGAACAGCTCCGAGATGTTCTCGCTTCGCTGTGGCAGCCAAGAATCTTTGAGGTTGGGCGAACGCAGGCGGTCGACTTGAGTCCGCGCCGCGGGTCCGAGGCGGATCCGGGCGCGCCGAGCGCCGTCAGCACCCTGTGCCTCGGTTCCGACACGATCGCCGGTCTCTTCCCGCGCGAAGGCGATGGCAAAGAGGGGACCACGCAGGGCCGTTCCCGCCGTATCGGCGGGATCTACCCCGAACCTTCCGACTGGATCAGCGAGCGCAGCAAGGAAGTCGTCGTTGGTTCGTCGGCGCTCGGCGTGCTGGCGCTGATGTGTTTTCTGTTGGTCGGAAAAGTGCGGGCGGAGTGCTGCACCCTCATCCAGTTGCTGCTTCAACAACCCAAGCGTCATCCATGGAGGTCGTTAGGCGTTACCCTACTCGCAGGTATTGCATTGATCGCGGCCACCGTGGCCATACGAGGCGATCTCGCCGAGGGTGAAGTGGAACCATTCTATTGGACCGAGGGAATCAGTACCTGGCCGACGGATCTGATCAGACTGTTCGCCGTGCTGGTTTCGGGCTATTTCCTCTTCAAGGCCGCTGCGAGTGTCCACCAGAGTCAGCGGCTGATTACCGAACACTATTTCCATGGCCAACGGACGGACGTGAAGCATGAGCCGGAAAGCGTCCCGGCCTCACAATCCGCATCGGCGCGTTATGCAAATATCCTTCGGCAACCGTGGAAGAATCTCGATGAAACCGGCTCGAACTGGGCCGTATGGCGAGAATACGTCGCGGCAGGAAAGCGGACTCAGCGCATCTACCGGGTTACCTTGCTGTCGGCACTGCATCTGTTGTTCGGCTTCATTTTGACCAAGCTGCTCGGCGGCATACCCCCCGCACCGTTTCGCGGGCGAGCCAGTGAGCTGATCGATTGCGTGTTGTTGATTTCCGGAGTCGTGCTGCTTGTCGTGCTGATCTTTCTCGTCATCGACATGACGCGGCTCTGCATCCAATGGGTGCGTCAAACCATGAAAGCGAAGGGATGGCCGGACAGCACGACTCGGAAATACAGTGACCTCTTGAACCTCAAGCCCGAATGGCTCGATGAATGGATCGACGTTCAAGTGATCGCCGAGCACACGGAAGCCATCCAGCGGCTGATTTACTACCCGTTCATCATTTTCTTCTTGATGATACTGGCCCGCAGCACCTTGTTCGACAATTGGCGGACGCCGATCGCACTGCTCATCATTTTTCTGATCAACCTAGGATATGCGGTGTTTTGTGCCTATTTCTTGCGCAGCGCCGTCGAGGGGGCTCGTCAAAAGGCCATTGGGAGCTTGAGCGACAGGCTAATCAACGTCAAGGGAAGTGCCGATGAGGATGCAAAACGAGCGGCCAATCAGCTAGAAGTGCTGATCGACCGAATCAAGACCATGCGAACAGGCGTCTTTGCACCGTTCACGCAGCAACCGTTGGTTCGGGCCGTGTTAGTACCGATCAGCGGGTACGGCGGTATCACGCTGATCGAGTATGGTTTGAGGTACTTCCGCTAAGCGTCCGTTGCGGCACCCCGGTGACGCACCCGGCGCTCGTGCAGGAGACCGGAGTGCGTTCGCCGTCCGGTCGCAAACCCTGCCATTTCGAGCACACCCGCGGGCAAGTGCGCCGCGCATTTCACACGCCGCCAGCACCGCGTTCCCATCCCGCCCGGAGGCACCGCAGCAGACCGTACTCGTAGCGGCCCTCGAACGCTTCGTAAAGCGGCTTCAGGCCGCGCCGTTCCTCGTCAGGCAGGGCCAGCCAGACGTTCCGAATGTCGTCGGACTCCTCGGGGCCGAGGTCCACGACGGCTGCGGCCTCCACCAGACCCAACGCGATCGCGACGGCGAGGTGCTCGTAAACGGTCGAAGTTTTCAGCTCCCGCTGCTCGGCGATTTGCACGACGGGCATGCCGCGACGAAACAAGTCGAGGCTTTCTTGGACCGTCCCGGTGAGTGCCGGCTTCGGAGCCGGTGGAGCGCCGTGGTTCTGAATTTCCGCTAGAAAGACCGCTCCGTACCGCTCCAGCTTGCGCTCGCCGATACCGGACAGTCGGCCGAATTCCTGGAGGCTCCGGGGCCGCTGCTGCACCATCTCCATCAGCACCGCATCATGGAAGATGACATAAGGGGGGACTCCCTGCTCTTCGGCCAGCCGCTTCCGCAGCGCCCGAAGCGCTTCCCAAAGCCGGGCATCGTCCGGGCCGGCCGGGCTTCCGGGCATCGACCCTGTCCGGCGGCGGGAAAGCTTATGGTCCTCATCCCGCCGAAAGCTCAACGCCGCTTCGCCTTTCAGCACCGGGCGACAGGTTTCGCTGAGCTTCAACGCGCCGTGTGTTTCGTAATCGACCGTCAGATAACCCAGCGTGATCAGCTGGCGAAACACCGACAGCCACCGCTTCTCGTCCAACTCCTTGCCGATCCCGTGGGTGCTGAGCTGGTGGTGGCCGAAGCGCTCCATGCGCTCAGTGTTCTTGCCCAGCAACACATCGATCAGATAATGAGCACCGAACCGCTGCTTCGTGCGGTAGACGCAGGAAAGTGCCTTCCTGGCCGCCTCAGTGCCGTCCCAACTGGCCGGCGGGGAGAGGCAGTTGTCGCAGTTGCCGCAGGGTTCCGCCAACTCCTCGCCGAAGTAGCGCAACAGGGTCTGCCGTCGACAGGAAGTCGCCTCGCAAAAACCGAGCATGGCGTCCAGCTTGTGCCGCTCGACCCGCTTGTGCAGCTCATCGGCTTCGGACTCCTCCACCATGCGCCTGAGAGTAATGACATCCTGCAGTCCGTACACCATCCAGGCATCCGCCGGCAGCCCATCGCGCCCGGCACGCCCGGTTTCCTGATAATAAGCCTCGAGGCTCTTCGGCAGGTCCAGATGGGCGACGAAGCGGACGTTAGGCTTGTCGATGCCCATACCAAAAGCGATGGTGGCCACCACAATCACCGCCTCCTCCACCACGAAGCGCCGCTGGTTCCGCTGCCGTTCATCGTGGGAAAGACCGGCATGGTAAGGCAGTGCCGCGAGACCCTGGCGGTTCAGGTAGTCCGCGGTTTCCTCGACCTTCCTGCGTGATAGGCAATAGACGATTCCGGCCTCGCCGGGATGCTCTGCCAGCAGGAACTGCAGCAACTGTTCGCGTGCGTTGCGCTTGGCGGCAATCGCATAGCGGATGTTCGGCCGATCGAAGCCGCCGCAGAACACCTCCGCCTGTTCCAGCCCCAGCCGCACGATGATTTCCTGCCGGGTGCGCTCGTCAGCGGTCGCGGTCAGCGCAATCCGGGGAATCTGCCGAAAGCGTTCATGCAGCAGCGACAGTCTCAAGTAATCGGTGCGGAAGTCATGCCCCCACTGCGACACGCAATGGGCCTCGTCGATCGCGAACAGGCTGACCCGCGCCTGCTCCAACGCGGC
>JALORT010000497.1 GCA_025458755.1 Methylotetracoccus sp. | reverse complement strand
AGGAGTTCGATCGCACCGATCTCAACGATCCGGTGACCATCGAGGGGCTCAAGCCCGGTCGTTTCCGTGTCCAGTACTACTTCGCGGATCATGGTCTTCCGTGCCGCCGGCGAATCGCGTCAACAATCTGCGCCACCTGTTCGGCGGCCGCTTCCCGTCCCCGGCCGGTATCCACAACGAAATCGGCTCGCAGGCGCTTTTCAGTGTCAGGCATCTGCGACCCGACGATCGCGGCGAACTTCTCTGCCGTCATGCCGGGTCGCGCCAGAACGCGTTCCCGCTGGATCTCCCGAGGGGCACTGACGACAACGACCACATCAAACTCGGACTCCCTGCGCTTCTCGAACAGCAGCGGGATGTCGAGAACGATCGCTTCCGCTCCGGCAGCGCGCGCCTGCGCAACGGCGGCGTCCTGTTTCTGCTTTACCAGGGGGTGGACAATGCGTTCGAGATCAGCGAGGGCCGAGGGATCGCCAAGCACATGGCCGGAGAGCAGCTGGCGATCCACCGCGCCGTCAATGACCGCACCTGGAAATCGCTCCGCCACTGCCGCGACGGCCTCTCCCCCTCTGGCGTAGAGCTCATGGACCGCAGCATCGGCATCGAAGCAGGGCCATCCATGCGCCGCAAACAGTTTTGCGGTTTCGGATTTTCCCATTCCGATCGACCCGGTAAGCCCGATCACCACCATGTCACGACCCGGATTCGATATCTCGCACCACGATCGATCGAAGTTCGGCTGTCACCTCCGGCCGGACGCCGAACCACTTTTCGAAGCCGGGCGCGGCCTGATGGAGCAGCATGCCAACACCATCCACGGCCGTTAGCCCGTGCCGGCGCGCATCCCGGAGAAATGTTGTTTCGAGCGGTACGTAGACCAGGTCGTAGGCGATCGCTCCAGGTCTCGCGTGTTCGAGATCGAGGTTGAGGTCCGGATAGCCTGACATACCGAGCGGCGTCGTGTTAACGATGAGGTCGGCGCTACGCAACCGATCCGGAATATCTTCCCACGTCGTAGGATCAATGCGGGTGTCACCAATGATATCGCAAATAGCATCCGCACGGGCGATGTCTCGCGCGGCGACCGTGACCTGTGCTGCCGTTTGACTGTAAAGCATGGCAACGACAGCACGGCTGGCGCCGCCGGCGCCCATCACCAGAATGCGCTCGATTTCTGACAGCCGCTTTGCCGGGACCTGATCGGCCAGCGCAGCCCAAAATCCATGACCATCGGTCGATTCGCCTGCGACACGACCCGCAGCATCGATGTAGATGGTGTTGATGCTGCCAATCCGTCGTTGAAGCGGGTCGGCAACATGGACGTGGGCAATCACGGCCTCCTTGTGCGGGATGGTCACATTGCAGCCGACCAGTTCTCCGTCGGCGATCCGGGCGATGAAATCCGCAAGTTCCTCTGGTGGAACCGCTATCCTGTCGTAGGCGCCTGCGATGCCCAGGATCCGCAACCAGTAACCGTGGATCAGCGGCGACCGCGAGTGCCGGATCGGCCAGCCGATGACGCCCGCCCGTTTCATCGTTTCGCTTCCGCTGCCTGGCGGCGCAGAAAGGCCAGCAATGGCAGTAAGGGCAAACCCAATATGGTGAAGTGATCGCCGTCGATCGCATCGAAGAGCTGGATACCTGGCCCCTCGACCTGATAGGCGCCTACCGACGTGAAAGCCTTGTCGCCGACGCGATCGAGATAGGCTTCGATATCCTCGGCCGTCAGTTGGCGGATGGTGAGACCGGCGCGCTCGCTGTATGACCAGATCTCCTTGTTATCACGCCAGAGCGACAACCCCGAAATCAACTGATGTCGCGAACCTGAGAGATCTCTGAGAGCCGCAACCGCGTCGAGGCGGCTGCGAGGTTTGTCGAATACCCGTCCCTCGTGCAGAAGGATTTGATCCGCTCCTAAAACGAGTCCTGTTTTCTCGGCGGCGATAGCCGCTGCCTTTGCCGCAGCGAGCGCCTGGGGCAGGAATTCCGGCGGTCCACTATACTCTGCCTTGGCGCGGCGTTCGATGTCCGCCCGAGGCGGTGCGACGGCGATATTGAGCCCCGCTGCATGGAGTATGGCTCGTCTCGTTTCGCTTCCCGACGCCAGCGTCAACGGTTCGTCAAACCACATCGGCGCTCCGCCTCTTCTCGGACAGCAGGTTGAGGACAGCCGCCGCCGTCTCCTCGATGGAGCGCCGCGTGACATCGATCAACGGCCAGTGCTGGCGAGCGCACAACTTGCGCATTTCGATAAGCTCCAGCGTGATCAACTCGCGGTTGACATAGTCGGTTTCGCTCTGCTCATTCAGGGTGAGCAAACGACTGCGCACGTCGGCGGCGTCGAGCGTCTCCTGATGCTGTCCGTCGTCATGGGCCATTGTGAAGTTCAGCGCGTCGATGCGGCGGAAGTACTCAGCGTCCAGAACGTGCTGACCGCCGACATGGGGTCGCGACTCCGAGTTGAGATAGGTTGCAAGGCTTGCAATGACGGGATCGAGTATGGACAGGCAGGGCAGCGACAACGCCTGACAACGATCCTCCAGCGACTTGCGCAAGGTTGCGTCGGCGATCGTGAACAGAACAATTCCAGGCTGGCGCTCGATTTCCGCGATCACCCGATCGAGTTGCCTGCTGGTGCGTACCAGCGCGTAGACATGTTCGATCGGCTGGAAATCCGAGTAGTAGGCAGCGGCTGCGCGCCCCACGGTGTTCAGGGTTTCTCCCGTGGCGTCTGACACCAGGTGCATGTGAAAAAACTGCTTCGGAGACCGGCGAAGTGGCATGGGTTACCGTAGGACAAAATGTGGATGACGCCGATGCACGCCGGTCAGTAGCCGGTGACGTCTGGAAAACCGCATCAATCCGTCCACAGGCTGTCTGTCAACCGTGGGCTCCAAGGAGGAAGTGTTGAAATCGGGCCGGCAAGCTGCGGTACTGTGGACAAAACCGTGCAAGGCATGATTTTTCTGTTTCCCCACAGGCAATTAGACCCACGGCCAGAGGTTGCGAACGCGTCTGTTGATAGTGGATGGTCACGTCGCGAACCACCGGCTGATCGTGTATGGTCGGATCGTGCCCTGCAAAGCCTGCAGCAACAGGTACAACAAGAGAAAACATCAATTGGGGGACTATGTGAAGTCGATACTCAGCACCGGCAAGCCGCTACTGGACGTCCTGCGCGGTCAGCAGCCAAGCCGTCGCCCAGTCTGGATGATGCGTCAGGCCGGTCGGTATCTGCCCGAGTATCAGGCCACACGGGCGCAGGCAGGATCGTTTCTCGACCTTTGCTACAATCCGGACCTCGCAGCAGAAGTCACCCTTCAGCCTCTACGCCGCTTCGATCTCGACGCAGCGATCCTGTTTGCAGATATCCTGCTTTTGCCGCAAGCGCTGGGAACCAGGGTGGCGTTCAAGGCGGGTGAGGGGCCTGTGCTGGAGAAGGTGACGGATGCCGAAGCGGTGCGCCGGCTGAAGCCAGACCGCTTGGGCGGCAGTATCGGGAAGGTCTACGAGACAGTTTCGCGGGTTCGAGCGGGGCTCTCCGGAGACAAGACGCTGATCGGATTTTGTGGGGCGCCTTGGACGGTTGCCACCTATATGATCGAGGGCGGGACCTCTGACGAACGGCTAACGGCGCGGCTTGCGGCGTGGCGCCAGCAATCCTGGTTCGAAGACCTCATTGAGGTGCTGACGGAAGCGTCAGTCAGCTATCTTTCGCGTCAGATCGAGGCGGGTGCGGAAGTCGTTCAGATTTTCGACACATGGGCGATCGATCTACCAGGTGCCCTAAGGGAGCGGTATTGTTTCGAGCCTATCAGACGGATGCGGGAAGCGCTGAAGGCTCTCCATCCAACGACGCCGGTGATCGGGTTTGCACGGGGGCTTGGAGCAGCTCAGGCAGACTTCATTCGGATTACGGGAGTCGATGGGTGCGGTCTCGAATCGACAGTGCCGCTGGCGTTTGCCCGGGATGTTCTCGCGCCAATGTGCGCCGTCCAAGGCAATCTCGATCCGCTCGCCTTGATCGCTGGTGGAGATGCAATGCGCGCTGAAGTCGCACAAATCATCGACACGTTGCCAGTGGATCGCCACGTCTTCAACCTTGGGCACGGGATCAGACCCGAGACACCGATCGCCCATGTTGCTGAAGTGGTCGATATTATTCGCGGGCGGGATCAG
>JALORT010000085.1 GCA_025458755.1 Methylotetracoccus sp. | reverse complement strand
CGGCTTGGTCGTCGCCGAGATCGAGCTCGATGATCCGCGGCAGGAGTTCGAGAAGCCGCCCTGGCTGGGTCCGGAAGTGACGGATGATGTTCGGTATTACAATACCTCGTTGTGCCGGCGGCCTTTCCTGACCTGGTGACGGGCACGCCTGGCAGGCGGAAGACGCATCGTCCGTGGCGAACACACCCAGGGTAATGACGAGACCGATATGACTCTGTTATGGCTGTTCTTATCGCCCTTAGTGGTGGTGGCAGTGATCACCGTGATCGGGGCTCGACTGCCCAAGACGCATAGTGCGGCCAGTCGAATTTGCCTGAAAGCGCCGCCGGAGGAAGTTTGGCGAGTGATCACCGACTTTCCGTCCTACCCCGCGTGGCGCCCGGGGCTGACCGCTGTCGAGTTGGGGCCGCACATCGACGGCCTTCCGAGCTGGTTTGAAGTCTGTGGCAAGAAGATCAAAGTGCATTTTCGTGTCGTGGCATCCGAGCCGCCGCGGCGGTTGGTGACCCGATTGGTCGATTCCGGGTTGCCGCTGTCTGGGGCCTGGGTCTACGAGCTGCGGCCTGCCAACGGGGGCACCGAGTTGAGCATCACGGAACAGGACAAGATCTACAGCCCCTTCCTCCGTTTCTTCACTCGATTCGTCATCGCTTATCACGGGGTCATGGATGTTTTTCTCATCGCGCTGGCGCGAGCCTTGGGGGAAGATGTCGCACCTGAACATCTCAGCCTCCGGGTGGAAGCAGGAGGTTAGCCAGACTTGACTCATCCTGACTGTCCTCCCGTTCGGCGCGGGTGGCGCGTAGGGCTTCGTTCGGAGAATGAACTTGGTCGTGCAGCGCAGCGCTGACCTTCGTCGGCAGTTTCTGATTCTAGCGGTCGGTTTCGAAGGCGGGCTCCTGCTGATGGCCTTCGTTCTGGGCTGGCTGCTGTCGGTTGACCCGCTCGATCACTGGGTGCTGGACACGCGGGCCATCGGTTGGGGCTTGGCGGGGACTGCGCCGCTCTATCTGCTTTTCCTTGCCGGGTATGGGCGACGCCGCGGCAGGATGCAGCAGATTCGCGATTTCCTGATCGAAAAACTCGGGCCACACCTCACGGCATGCCGCTTACCCGAACTGGTTGGCCTCGGCGTGTTGGCCGGTGTGGCGGAGGAATTCCTTTTCCGCGGAGTGTTGCAGCCGTGGTTCGAGAACGATTGGGGTTGGCTCGGTGGGGTGGTGATCAGCAACCTGGTTTTTGCGCTGGCGCATTGGGTTACCCCTCTGTACGGACTGCTGGCGGGAGTAACGGGCGCCTATCTGGGTCTGGCCCTCGACGTCAGCGGCGAGCGTAACCTCGTGATACCGACCGTGATCCATAGTGTCTACGATTTCCTCGCCTTTGCAGCGGTCGCCCGCAGCTATCGAGCGTCCGTTGCTGCCGAAAACACACGCTGATGCGCGGGGTGTGGGGCGGCACCGCACCACACCGCGGAGTGGCTTAAGCGCGGCGAACTGCCAGTTTTCTTTCCCATTCCAGGGAAGTTCGCACGATGACTTCGAGGTTATCGTATTTCGGTGTCCAATCGAGGACTCGGCGAATCTTCTCGACTGCTGCAACCAGTTCGGGCGGATCTCCCGGTCGGCGCGGCTGTTCTTCCACGGCGATGGGGAGACCGTTCACGCGATTAACCTGGTCGACCACCTGCCGGACGCTGTAACCGTGGCCGTAACCACAGTTCAGAGTGACCGAGGTGCCCCCGGCCCGCAGATAACGAAGCGCCTGGACGTGGGCATCGGCCAGATCGCTGACATGGATGTAGTCACGGACCCCGGTCCCGTCCGGGGTGGGGTAGTCCGTGCCGAAGATCAGCAATTTTTCTCGCTTGCCGGCCGCAACTTCCGCAGCGACCTTGATCAACAGAGTTGCCTTGCGGGTGGATTGGCCGATTTTCCCTTCCGGGTCCGAACCGGCGACGTTGAAGTAGCGCAGGATGACATGCTTCAGATCCGAGGACTGCGACAGATCGCGCAGCATCATTTCACTCATCCACTTCGATGTTCCGTAGGGGTTGATGGGCGCAGGGGGTGAATCCTCGGCGGCGTAAGCCCCCGGCGGAATGCCGTAGACCGCGGCCGTTGAGGAAAAAATGAAATGCTTCACACCGGCTTCCGCGCAGCATTGGAGCAGATTGCGAGTCTTGCAGGTGTTGTTGCCGTAGTATTTGAGAGGATCGGCGACGGACTCCGGGACGATGGTATGTGCAGCGAAATGGAGCACGGCATCCACGTCGTAATCTCGGAGCAGCGTCTCGACCCGGTCCATGTCGCCGCTGTCGCCTTCGACAAAGTCACCGTACAGTACCGCATCGGCGAAGCCGGTGGACAGATTGTCCAGCACGACCAGGCGTTCGCCGATGGCGCCCAGTTGTTTGACGACATGACTGCCGATATAGCCCGCTCCACCGGTGACCAGAATGCCGCGTTTCACTGAATCCCTCCCCTTCCTGTCGAGTTCCGCAAAGAATCAGATGTAGTTGATCAAAGGTTCAATCGTGACCGGTTCGCCCGCTTCGACGCCCAGGCTGTCCGCCGGGAGCCTGAGAAGACAGTTGGCGGCGGCGAGCGGCACCAGTCGGTCCGCCTCCTGTCCGGCGAGCGGGATAGCGGTGAAGGTTCCATCGCCGTCCGCGGTGAAGAGGGCGCGTTGAAATTCCATGCGGCCGGCGGACTTGACGATCCGGGCGCCGGCTCGGGCACGTAGGCGCAGCGCAGTCTCGTACTCGGCGCCCATGATCTGCAACAGGGCAGGGCGGACAATCTGCAGGAAGGTGACGATCGCCGATACGGGGTTCCCGGGGAGTCCGAACACGTAACTGGCGCCAATCTGTCCGAACGCGAACGGTTTGCCCGGTTTGATCGCCACTTTCCAAAGATCGACGCGTCCGAGCGTGTGGAGAACGGGAACGAGGTGGTCGGCATCGCCGACCGAAGCGCCGCCGATCGTAATCATCACGTCGCTCGACCGGGAGGCCTCCGTAAGCGTATCCCGCAGCGTCGTCGGGTCATCCGCGAGTGCGCCGAGATCGGTGATCTCAACCCCTAACGCGCTCAGTAAGGATTTCACTGCAAAGCGATTGCCGTCGTAGATTTCGCCGAATTCCAATGCGCTGCCGGGAGGGCGTAACTCATCTCCGGTAGAGAGTACCGCCGCGCGAACGCGCCGGTACACCGTGACTTCCGAAAATCCGAGGCCGGCGATCAAGCCGACGTCGATGGAACTCAGCCGCTTCCCGCGCGCCAGCGCGCGCTGGCCTGAGGACAGATCGCGTCCAGCGGCTCGAACGAATTCCTGTGACGCCACGCGCCGGCTCAGGATAATTCGGTCCTGTTCGTGCGCCGCTTCTTCCTGCATCACGACGGCGTCGGTCCCGTCGGGCAACGCCGCGCCGGTGAAAATCCGTACGCAGTGGCCGGGAGCGACGGTGCCGCGGTAGGGGCGCCCGGCCCACGAAGTGCCGATCGGCCGGAGGATCGCCGGCACGGTGTCAGTGTCGCAACTGCGCAGTGCATAGCCGTCCATCGCGGCGTTGGCAAACGGTGGCGAATCGATGGGTGAGTGAAGGTCCTCCGCCAAGACTCGACCCCCCGCGAGATCGATCGCAACCTGTTCGCGGCCCTGCACCGGACGGACCCGCGACAGGATTTCCTGTACGGCTCGCTCGAGGCTGAGCAGCGGTGACTCAGAATCGGAAACGCAACGATCAGGCATAGCGGCTCAGGAATTCGTCGTGGATGAACGAGGCGATCAGCTCCGGTCGATTCAGGTCGAATCGGGGAATCAGGGGCTGCACAGCAAGGTCCGCATCGGTTGCGATCGCGATGATACTGTCATCGTCAGGGAACAGCAAAGGATGACCCAACGCGGGGCGATGCAGTTCCATTTTGGTGAAGCGCTCATACT
This sequence comes from Methylotetracoccus sp., assembly GCA_025458755.1. Classification (GTDB taxonomy): domain Bacteria; phylum Pseudomonadota; class Gammaproteobacteria; order Methylococcales; family Methylococcaceae; genus Methylotetracoccus. The sequence goes on along the minus strand of JALORT010000085.1, from coordinate 3,740 downwards.
TGAATCCTTCGACGAGAATCAGATCACGTCCCGTCAGGTCGAAATGCGTCAGTTCCTCGGCCAGACGGGGTTCCCGCTCTTGCTCCAGTTCCTGGATCATGGCACGCCGTCTCGATGAGCTCAGCATCACCGGATTCGCTCCGGCTGCCCGCAACTCAAAACTGTCTTTTCCCGGCTTGTCGATTTCGAAGCGGTGATGGCTGTGCTTGATCACTCCGACCTGCAGTCCCCGCGCTTTCAGCAGAGGAATCAACCGTTTCAACAGGGTCGTCTTGCCCGTGCCGCTGAAGGCGGCGAAGCCGAGCAGAGGCACTGGCGGGTGGGCAAGGTCGATCAGCCCGCCGGCATTGGTTTCAGTGATCACGCACAACGGTAAAAGTCCTTGTACCAGTCTACGAAGCGGGCGATACCGACTTCGATCGGGGTCCGCGGGCGGTAGCCGGTATCGCGCATCAAATCGTCGACATCGGCGTAGGTGTCAGGCACGTCGCCGTCCTGCATCGGCAGCATATTCTTAATCGCTTTCTTGCCCAGGCAGTCTTCGAGCACTTGGATGAAACGCGTCAACTCGATGGGCTGTTGGTTACCGATATTGTAGATGCGGTAGGGCCCCCGGCTGGTTCCTGGATCGGGACAGTCTCCCGTCCAAGCGGGATTGGGCGGTGCGACGCGGTCCAGAACGCGGACGATGCCCTCGACGATATCGTCAATATAAGTGAAGTCGCGCCGATGATGACCGAAATTGAAAACGTCGATGGGGCGTCCGTGGAGAATATTCTTCGTGAACAGGAATAAAGCCATGTCGGGTCGTCCCCACGGCCCGTAAACGGTGAAGAAACGCAAGCCGGTCGTCGGTAATTGAAACAGGTGGCTGTAGGTGTGCGCCATCAGTTCGTTGGCTTTCTTCGAGGCCGCGTAAAGACTGAGCGGATGATCGACATTGTGGTGTACGGAAAAAGGCATCCGGGTATTGGCGCCGTATACCGAGCTTGATGAGGCGTAAACCAGATGCTCGATGTCATGATGCCGGCAGGCCTCCAGTATGTTGCAGAAGCCGACCACGTTGGAGTCGACGTAGGCGTGAGGATTTTCGAGCGAGTAGCGGACACCGGCCTGTGCCGCCAAGTTGACCACACGGCTGGGCCGGTGGTCGGCAAACGCGCGATTGAGCCGATCCCGGTTCTCCAAAGCGCTCCGGATCTCGATGAAACCGGAACGCTGCTTTAGACGCGCGATACGCGCCTCCTTGAGGCCGACGTCGTAATAATCGTTCACGTTGTCGATGCCAATGACTTCGTCGCCGCGATCCAGCAAAACATGGGCCAAGGCGGCGCCAATGAAGCCGGCGGTGCCGGTAACGATGACTTTCATGGTTTCCTCCTGGAGACTTGGGAATACTCCTCGGGCAGGTCCGCGAGATGAGCCGTGAATCGATCCGGTGCGATCGATGCCAGACCCGGTCGTACCGAGCGGCTGGATGGCGGTTGGCGGCGAATGTTCATGAGTTCCAGTGGGATAAGAGCATAAGGCGGGATGACTCGTTTGCATAGTTTGACAGAGCACCTTCGCGTGAGCTGCCGGAGCCGGTCCCGGGAGCGGTTCGGCCTGGATAGCCCATCGGGCGGGGTCCGGTCCGACGCCGGAGTGGAATTCAGGATCGGCGCGGAGTGGTTGTCGGCTCCGCAGCCTGGGCATCCATCGGGCCTGGCAGTGCGGCGCGTTTGCTGCTCAGTGCGGTGCGCTCCTACCTTCGACGACCGGCCGGTCGCGGTCCGAGCTCGTTCCCCGACGCCGCTGGACTCGGGAGTCAACCCGGTATCTGCTGTCATAGTTACCTTATATCATCATAGTTTGCGTTACACTGTCCCGGGAAGTCATCCCGGGACGGCGTCGCCGTCGGCGGCCGCCCGCGCGGGGTTTCCTCACCGTCCTTCGCCCGAATTTTGCATGCGACTATGAGCCCATCCGATCCCGACACTCTCCACGAACATATCTCCAAGCAGTATGACCACGAGCTGTTCGACATTCGCAGCCGCGTACTCAGTCTTGGCGGTTTGGTTGAGGACCAAATTCACAGTGCGGTGAAAGCGCTGCTGGAAGGGGACACTGATCTTGCGGAACGCGTCATCGTCGACGACTACAAGGTCAACTCGCTGGAAGTGTCGATCGATGAGGAGTGCACCCAAATTCTCGCGTTGCGCCAGCCGACCGCCAGGGATTTGCGCTTGGTGGTCGCGGTGATCAAGACGATTACCGATCTCGAACGGATCGGGGACGAGGCCAAGCGGATCGCTCGCCACGCGATTGACTTAGCGGCCCATTTTCCGAAACGAAACCAGCTGACCGAATTGGGCGAGCTGGCGCGACAGGCGCGCGCACTGATAAGGGATGCGCTTGATTCGTTCGCCAGAATGGATGTTGACACGGCGCTTCAGGTCGCCGAGCGAGACAAGCAGGTCGACAGCGTCTACGAGTCCATTATGCGCCAACAGCTGACCTACATGATGGAGGATCCGCGGTTGATACCGGTTTCACTCGGGATCATGTGGTCGGCGCGTTCGTTGGAGCGGATTGGGGACCGGGCGTGCAACATCTGTGAGTACGTCATCTACTACGCGATGGGGAAAAATATCCGTCATATCAGCATCGATCAGGTCCAACAGGATCTCATGCGGCGATAGGCATTCGAGATGCCCGGGCCGGGTAGTCAGGACTCCCGCCGCGGGCAGATTCCCTTTTGCAGCGGCGGTCCCTTACAATAACGGCTGGTAGCGAGTTCTGAGCCGTTTTCCTGCGGTTCGCCCCCTTTACACCGCAGTCGATTCTATTCCCGATGAACCGCCTTTTATTCCTCGCGGGCGTCCTGCTGCTATGGGCACATACCTTGGTCGCCTGGAGCTTCGATTCGTTTGTGGTCCGGTCGATCCGCATCGAGGGACTGCAACGCGTCTCCGAGGGAACCGTTCTGAACTACCTTCCGGTCCGGGTCGGTGATCTGTTCGATCAAAAGCAGTCTGCGGAGTCGATCAAGGCTTTGTTCAAAACAGGGTTCTTTAAGGACGTCCGTGTCGATCACGACGGCGACGAGCTGATCGTCCTGGTTGAGGAACGCCCTTCGATCGCCAGCATTTCGATCGACGGCAACAAGGACATGAGTACCGAGGAACTGCTGAAAGCGCTGAAAGGAATCGGACTGTCGGAAGGCAAAGTGTTCGACCGCCAGATTCTCGACAAAGTAGAGCAGGAATTGAGGCGTCAGTATTACAGTCGCGGTAAGTACGGTCTGACGATCGATTCGGACGTCACCGATTTGGACCGTAATCGTGTTGCGATCGCGATCAAGATCGCCGAGGGAAAGGTCGCGAAGATCAAGCAGATCAATGTCGTCGGCAACCCCACATTCAGCGACGACGAGCTCTTGGACGAGTTCGAACTCAGCACGACCAATTGGCTCTCCTGGTATACAAAGGACGATCAGTACTCGAAGCAGAAGCTCTCGGCCGACCTGGAACGGCTTCGTTCCTACTACCTGGACCGCGGCTACATTAAATTTGAAATCGAGTCGACTCAGGTCTCGATCACGCCGAACAAGAAAGAGATTTACGTCACCGTCAACGTCCGGGAAGGTGAGGTCTACAAGGTCAACGAGGTCAAGTTGACGGGCAAGATGATCGTGCCGCCGGATCAGGTACTTCCTTTGGTTCGCATTGGTCCGGAGGATACTTTTTCGCGAAAACTGG
>JALORT010000084.1 GCA_025458755.1 Methylotetracoccus sp. | reverse complement strand
ACGCCAGGAAATTCTCGGCCACATAGTACTGATCCGAACGCGACAGGCTTCCGACAATGCCGAAATCGATGGCGATATAACGCGCCTCCGGGACGACGAAAATGTTGCCGGGATGCATGTCGGCGTGGAAGAAGTTGTCCCGGAACACCTGCGTGAAGAAAATCTCGACGCCGCGTTCGGCCAGTAGTTTCAGATTCACTCCGGCCCGATTCATGGCATCGATATCGGCCACCGGAATCCCCGAAATCCGCTCCATGACCATCACCTGACGTCGGGTGTAGTCCCAGTAAACCTTCGGGATGTAAAGCATGTCCGAATTTTCGAAGCGGCGCCGGATTTCGGTCGCATTGGCCGCCTCACGCACCAGGTCCAGTTCGTCAAGCAGGGTTTTCTCGAACTCGGCGACCACTGCCACCGGCCGCAGCCGGCGCGCCTCCGGCCAAAAGCGTTCGGCCGTTTTCGCCATCTGGTACAGCAAACCGAGGTCCGAGCGGATCCGCTTCTCGATATGCGGCCGGAGAACCTTCACGACGACCGCGCAGCCGTCGGCCAGGCGGGCCGCATGGACCTGAGCGATCGACGCGGAAGCGAGAGGGGTCTCGTCGAACTCGGCGAACAGTGCGGTCACTGGCTGTCCCAGAACGTCCTCGACGATGCGCCGCGCTTCGGACCCGGGAAAAGGTGGGACGCGATCCTGCAGCTTGACGAGTTCCTCCGCGATGTCCTCCGGCAACAGATCCGGCCGTGTCGACAAAGCCTGCCCGAACTTGACATAGATCGGGCCGAGATCCTCCAGTGCGCGGCGAACCCGCACCGCACGCGGGCCCCGCACATCCCGCAGCCAGTAGCCCGGGGTCAGGGTTGCCAGCAAGCGAATGGGGCGGAACAGCGGTGCGGCCAGCACCAGGTCGTCTAACCCGTGGTAGAGCAGGACCCACTGGATATGCAGCAGCCGCCGCAATGATTTGATCGAACGAATAGGCACCGGAGTGATCAGTCCGTGGCCGGCCGGTGTCCGGCCAGGAGGGTCTGCAGACGGTCGATACGGGCTTCGAGCCGATCGCAGTCATCCCGCAACCGGTCGACATCGGACAGGAAATCCTGCGCTTCCAAATTCGACGGCACCTCCCGACTTTCCTCCCGCAGAAACTCCCCGAGATCTTGCTGCAGACTGGCGACGGTCTCCCTGCCCCAAGCACCGATCGACTGGGCTCCTGCGGCGAGTTGGTCGGCGAGAATCGGCGCGGCCAGTTCGCCTGCAGCGTTGCGCCACTGCAGTTCGCTGACCTGGAACAAGCGCTGCATCTTTTCGGCGACCATGCTATCGCCGGCAAGTGTGATTTCACCGGAAAACAAGTCCGCACGACGGAGGCCACGTACGCTCAGTTTGATAAAAACCAACGGCGAAGCGGTCAGCGTGACATCGGGGCAACCCTGGAACTCGGTCTGTAATTGAATGCCATCGGGTGTCGGGCACAGATACACTGTTTCGATCAGCGGCGGGGCGTTCACAGCGATCACCTTGCCGGTCAGTGTCTTGAGGAGGTCCCGGCTGTCGTGGGTACGCGTGAGATACCGGCCAAGGGCCCGCTCCAGCGCTCCCACCAGTAATGTCTTCGACAACAGCGAGAGTTCACCTTCCATGTCATGTTCAGAGCTTGTAACCCCGGTGGACCGCGACGACCCCCTGAGTCAGATTGAAATACTCGCAGCGGCTGAAGCCGGCTCGCTGCATCATCGTTCTCAACTGCTCCTGTTTCGGGTGCTTCCGGATCGATTCCGCCAGATAGCGGTAGCTTTCGGCGTCGTTCGCAACCACTTTGCCGATCAACGGCAGAATCTTGAACGAGTAAAGGTCGTAGGCTTTCCGGAATAACTCGCCCTCGGGCTGCGAAAATTCCAGAATGATGGCCCGTCCACCCGGTTTCAAGACCCTCAGCATCGACGTCAGCGCCTGGTCCTTGCGCGTGACATTGCGCAAACCGAAAGCAATGCAGACGCAGTCGAAATAATTGTCAGGGAAGGGCAGGGCCTCGGCATCGATCTGGGCATAGCTGATGCCGGTGACCACGCCCTCATCGATCATCCGGTCGCGACCGCGGCGGAGCATCTCCGCGTTGATATCCGACAGCACGACCCAACCCCGAGCGCCGACACGTTGGCGGAACAATGCACTCATGTCCCCGGTGCCGCCGGCGAGATCGAGCACGTTCTCGCCGGACCGGACATGACTCAACTGGATAGCGATCCGCTTCCACAGCCGGTGAATGCCAAGCGACATCAGATCGTTCATGATGTCGTACTTTCCGGCTACGGAGTCGAACACCGACCGGACCAGCCTGGCCTTTTCGCTCGCGGGAACTTCGCGAAACCCGAAATCGGTCTTGTTGTCTTCGTTCATAATGGTCGCTTGCGGTGGGTGGTTTCCCCCGGTCCGGACCCCGAACGGCCCGGTGCGCCGGTCAGTCGTGGCGAGTGTATCCGGCGGCGGCCAGTCTCTCGAGGTAGCGCTTCCAGAGCGCATCGTGCCGGGATCCCAGGTCATGCAGTAATTCCCAGGTATAGATGCCGGTATCGTGACCATCGCTAAACCGGAGCTTGATGCCGTAATGGCCCATTGGTTCGATGGCGTCGATGTTCACGTTTTCCTTCCCGACCTGCAGTACTTCCTCGCCTGGACCATGACCGCGCACTTCGGCCGAAGGCGAGTACACGCGCAGGTATTCGCAGGGCAGCTCGAAGCACTGACCGTCCGGGTAGGTCAACGCCAGAAGGCGCGACCTCCGGTGCACTTTGATGTCGGCGGGCAGGTGCTCGCTCATGATCAAAGGATGTAGCGGCTGAGATCTTCGTCTTTCGCCAACTCGCGCAGATGCTGGTCCACGTAGTCGGCGTCGATCACGAGGGTCGTGCCGCTGCGATCGGGTGCATCGAACGACAGGTTTTCCAGCAGCCGCTCAATCACGGTGTGCAGCCGCCGGGCGCCGATGTTCTCCATCCGCTCGTTCACTTCCCAGGCAATTTCCGCCATGCGGGCGAGTCCCTCCTTGGTGAATTCGAGATTGACACCCTCAGTCGCCAGCAGCGCGCTGTACTGCTCGGTCAGCGAAGCGTCCGGCTCAGTCAAGATCCGGATGAAATCCTCCACCGACAGTGGGCTCAGCTCGACGCGGATCGGGAATCGTCCCTGAAGCTCCGGGATCAGGTCAGAAGGTTTCGACAGATGGAACGCACCGGAGGCGATGAACAGGATATGGTCGGTCTTGATCATCCCGTATTTCGAGCTGACGGTACAGCCTTCGACCAACGGCAACAGATCGCGCTGCACGCCCTCTCTGGAAACGTCAGGTCCCCCGTAGTCCGAGCGTTTGCAGATCTTGTCGATCTCGTCCAGGAATACGATTCCGTGCTGTTCCACCGCAGTCAGCGCGCGCAGCTTGATGTCGTCCTCGTTGACCATTTTCGCCGCTTCCTCATCTCGGATCAGTTTCGCCGCATCCTTGATCTTGAGCTTGCGGGATCGGGTTCGTCCGGCATGCATGCTCTGAAACAGGGTCTGCAACTGGCTGCTCATCTCCTCCATGCCTGGCGGCGCCATGATCTCGACGCCGATCGGCGACGCCTGGACTTCGATCTCGATTTCCTTGTCGTCCAGTTCGCCCTCCTGCAGCTTGCGCCGGAACTTCTCCCGCGTGACGTTTTCCCGGCCGGATTCTTCGGCACTCCAGGCACTCGCGGCCGGCAACAGACAATCGAGGATACGCTCTTCCGCAGCCTGTGCGGCGCGCGCCTGCACCTTGGCCAGTTCGGACTGCCGCGTCATCTTGATCGCGGCATCGACCAGGTCGCGCACGATCGATTCCACATCGCGCCCGACGTAGCCGACTTCGGTGAACTTCGTCGCCTCCACCTTGATGAACGGGGCATTCGCAAGGCGTGCCAGGCGGCGCGCAATTTCCGTCTTGCCGACCCCGGTAGGGCCGATCATCAGAATGTTCTTAGGAGTGATTTCATCCCGCAGCGACTCGGTCACTTGGGTGCGCCGCCAGCGGTTCCGCAAGGCGATGGCCACAGCGCGTTTGGCATCCGCCTGGCCGATGATGTGTTTATCGAGCTCGTGGACGATCTCGCGGGGGGTCATCTCGCTCATGCCGATGCCATGTCGTCCGGGGGGACCTCAAGTTCTTCGATCACGACGTTGTGGTTGGTGTAGATGCAGATGTCACCGGCGATCGTCAGCGCTTTTTCGACGATCTCGCGAGCACCCAACTGCGTGTTTTCCAACAACGCACGGGCCGCCGCCTGAGCGAAGGGTCCGCCCGAACCGATCGCAATCAGTCCCTGCTCTGGTTCGATCACATCACCGTTACCGGAAATGATCAGCGAGGCCTTGCCGTCCGCAACCGCAAGCAGAGCCTCCAGTCGCCGCAGCATCCGATCGGTCCGCCAATCCTTGACCAGCTCGACCGCGGCTTTGGTGAGATTGCCCCGCTGCTTTTCCAATTGACCTTCGAAGCGTTCGAACAGGGTGAAGGCATCGGCCGTGGCGCCGGCGAAGCCGGCGATTACCCGCCCGTGGTAGAGCCGACGGACCTTGCGGGCGTTCCCTTTCATGATGGTGTTACCCATCGTGACCTGTCCGTCGCCGCCGATGACGACTTTGTCTCCGCGGCGGACCGAGACGATGGTCGTGCCGTGCAACTGATCCAAAGGGCAGCGCTCCGATAAAAAGGAGGGGCATTTTACATCATTACCGCCGCCGCGGAAGCCGCGAATGCGTTGATTCCGCAGCTTGGCACCCCCTCCGCGAGCGGCCGTTCGATCCCGTTTCGCGCCGACCGCGAGCACATCGGCGCCGGAGTTCTGCGCCCGCCGGCTGGACGGTCTGCTGGGGCCCGCGGCGTGCCGTACACCGCCGAAATCTGCCGGATTCCGGTATCATACACCGGTGTGGCGAACCGCCTCATCCTGACCGGAGGGCCTCGCGGGTGACATTCGGGGAATTACTTGACGGCGAGATGACGCGGCTCTAGCCGCGGACCGGAAGACGACGGCCTCGATGACGACAGTCCAAGCAGCGTACCCAGCGATCGAAATCCCCGCGGCCCCGATTTCACCGGGGATCATTCGTGTCACTGTGATCCGGAGTCCGGTTTCGGGACGGGCGCGGGTGCGGGTGCGGGGCTTGTACCGCTGCGAGACCCTGCGCCTGGCCCTGGAGGAACTGCCGCGTTGCTGCCCTGATCTGCGATCGGTCGAAGCCAACCCGTTGACCGGAAATGCCCTGATCTTGTTCGATCCGCAGCAGTCGCTGGCGGAAATCATGGTCGTGTTGGAACACTGCGCGCGTGCGTACGGACCCGACCTGCCGGATCCCATAGCCACCCCCGAGACCCGCTCGGTCGCGCCGCGCCGTGCCACGCCCCGGCACCACGCCAGAGTTCCCGGCGACAAGGACCCCGCAAAGGAACCGTGGCATGCCCGAAGCCCGGAGGAAATACTCGGGCGATGGTCGAGTCAAGCTGGCGGTCTGAGCACAGCGGTCGCCGCGGACCGTTTGTCGCGGCATGGCCAGAATGTGTTGACCGATGCTCCTCGCCGGTCACCGATCGCGATGTTCCTCGAGCAGTTTGCCAGCCCGCCGGTGGCGCTGCTCGGCCTGTCCGCCGTCGTGTCGGTCGCTACCGGCGGTATCGCGGACGCGGTGGTCATTCTCGGCGTGGTGGTCATCAACGCCGTCATCGGCTACGTCACCGAAGCCCAGGCGGAAAAGACAATCCACGCCCTGAGCCATATCGGTCCCACGCACGCGGCCGTCATCCGCGATGGACGGAAAATATCGATCTCCATTGCGGAGGTGGTTCCGGGCGATATCCTGGATCTTTCCCCCGGATCCTACATCGCCGCCGATGCCCGCTTGTTGTCCAGCAATCAGTTGTCGGTCGATGAGTCGGCGCTGACCGGCGAGAGCCTGCCTGTCGTCAAGTCCCACGGATTCGCGGGTACCGCAGAGACGCCGCTCGGCGACCGCAGGAACATGCTGCATCGCGGGACCGTGGTGACCGGCGGCAGCGGCCGGGCGGTCGTGGTCGCCACCGGAAAGCATACCGAGATCGGCTTCATCCAGTCGCTGGTGGGTGAGGTCCGGACACCTGAGACTCCGCTGCAGCGCCAGCTCGATGCGATGGGAATGCAGCTGGCAATGCTTTCCGGCGGAATCTGCCTGGTGGTTTTCGGGATTGGCGTATGGCGCGGTGTGGTCTGGCTGGAGATGCTGAAGTCGGCGATTTCCCTGGCCGTCGCGGCGGTCCCGGAAGGTTTGCCGACCGTGGCGACCAGTACGCTGGCTTTGGGAATCCGGGAAATGCAGCGGCGGCATGTGTTGATCCGTCAGTTGCCTGCGGTCGAGAGCCTCGGGTCGGTGCAGACCCTGTGTTTCGACAAGACCGGCACCCTGACGGAAAACCGGATGCGCGTCGTCAGCATCCAAACGCCAGGCTGCGCGGTCGTGCTGTCCGCGAACGGCGATTTCTTCGCCAGGGGCCGATCCATCCGGCCGACGGAAATGCCTGCCCTGGCCCGCTTGATCGACGTCGCGGCGTTGTGCAGTGAGGTCAAGCTGAACGGGGACTCTGACCGTACGGAGTTGGAAGGCTCGCCGACGGAGACGGCGCTCGTGGACATCGCGATTCGCGCCGGAAGAGACGTACACAATCTCCGCGGCCGCTACCCGCTCCTGAAGACAGTCCACCGCGCGGAAGGCCGGCCCTACATGGCGACCGTCCACGATCGGGGCGACGGCGAGTATCGGATTGCCGTCAAGGGCAGTCCCGCCGAGGTTCTCGCCATGTGCGAGTATCGTCTCGAGGGGAGGGAGCGCGTTTGCCTCGATGACGAGTGGCGAACGGCGGTGCTGGAACAGAATCAGCAGATGGCGGGACAGGCGTTAAGAGTGCTGGGTCTCGCTGACGGCAGCTCGTCGGACATGTCCACGGAAGCGGTCACCCGGAGGCTTACCTGGTTGGGTCTGGTCGGGATGGAGGACGGCATTCGCCCCGGAATGGCGGCATTGATCAGTCAGTTTCACGAGGCCGGTATCGATACCGTGATGATCACCGGCGATCAGAGCGCGACCGCCTTCTCGGTCGGCCAGCGCTTGGGTCTGAACTATGACAAGGCCCTGGAAATTGTCGATTCCACCCATCTCGATAAACTGGATCCGCAACTGCTGAGGGGCATTGTCCGAGATACCACCGTGTTCGCGCGCGTCAGTCCCGCGCACAAGTTGCGCATTGTGCAGGCGCTGCAGGAAGCCGGCCGGGTCGTCGCGATGACCGGCGATGGTATCAACGATGGACCGGCGTTGAAGGCCGCAGACGTCGGTGTGGCGATGGGTGCGAAGGGCACCGAGGTCGCGAGATCCGTCGCCGACGTGGTGCTCGAGGAGGACGATCTGCACACGATGATCATCGCGGTGCAGCAAGGACGGACGATCTACCGGAATATCCGCAAGAGCCTGCAGTATCTGTTGTCGAGCAATCTTTCCGAGATCGAGATCATGTTGATCGGTACGGCGATCGGTGCCGGAGAGGTGTTGAACCCGATCCAACTGCTGTGGATCAACTTGATTACCGACATCCTGCCGGCTTTGGGACTGGCGCTGGAACCGCCGGAAAGCGACGTGCTGAGGGAGCGCCCGCGCGATCCGGCCGAGGCGATCTTGCGGCGCAGCGATCTGCTGCGCCTGGTCCGCCAGTC
>JALORT010000496.1:2503-4103 GCA_025458755.1 Methylotetracoccus sp. | reverse complement strand
TGGTGCTGGACGGCGATCTGGACATGTTCATCGAAGCCAGTTTGAAGAGCGGCCTGTAACCACCATGAACGATGTGCACGACGAAAACAAGCTGATCGCGCAGCGCCGCGAGAAACTGGCCGAGATGCGTAAAAGCGGCCTCGCTTTTCCGAATGACTTCCGCCGCAACACACTGGTTGAGCCGCTGCTTCAGCAGTACGGCGAAGAAGACGCCGCAACAGTCGAAGCCCGCAACGTCCGCGTCAAGGCTGCCGGCCGCCTGATGGCGAAACGGCTGATGGGCAAGGCCAGCTTCATCCATATCCAAGATCAGTCCGGCCGGATGCAGGTGTTTCTGCAGAAGGATGGCTTGCCGGAAGGGGTCTACGAGCACTTCAAACAGTGGGATATCGGCGACATCATCGGCGTCGAGGGAACCCTGTTCCGCACCAAGACCGGCGAATTGTCGATCAAGGCATCGAATGTCCGCCTGCTGACCAAGTCACTGCGTCCCCTTCCGGAAAAATTTCATGGCCTGACCGACGGGGAACTCCGTCACCGGCAACGCTACGTCGACCTGGTCATGAACGACGAGTCGCGGCGGGTGTTCCGGCTGCGCATCGCGATCATTCAGTACATCCGCGAGTTCCTCGTCGCGCGGGGGTTCATGGAAGTTGAAACCCCGATGATGCAGCCGATCCCGGGCGGCGCGCGTGCCAAACCGTTCGTGACCCACCACAATGCGCTCGACATGGCGCTATACCTCCGCATCGCGCCGGAACTGTACCTGAAGCGCCTGGTCGTGGGTGGCTTCGAGAAAGTGTTCGAAATCAACCGCAGCTTCCGCAACGAGGGCTTGTCGACCAAGCACAATCCCGAGTTCACGATGATCGAGTTCTATCAGGCGTACGCTGATCATCGCGATCTGATGGACTTGACCGAGGAACTGATGCGCGGCATCGCCCGCGATCTGATGGGATCGACGACGATCGAGCATCAGGGGCGGCCCTACGATCTAGGTCCCCCGTTCCGGCGTATGACGGTGCTGGAATCCGTGCTGCATTACAATCCTGACATCACCGCCGACGAACTCGCTGAGCGTGACTCCGCCGCCGCAGTGGCCCGCCGGCTCGGCATCCCGGTGGTTGCCGCCGACGGCCTGGGCAAGATTCAGACCGAGATCTTCGAAAAGACGGTGGAACACCGCTTGGATGAACCGACGTTCATCACCGACTATCCGGCGGAGGTCTCGCCTCTAGCCCGCCGCAATGATGACCATCCTTTCATTACCGACCGATTTGAATTCTTCGTCGGCGGTCGCGAATTAGCCAATGGTTTTTCGGAGCTGAACGATCCCGAAGACCAGGCCGAACGCTTTCGGCAACAGGCGGAAATCAAAGCCGCCGGCGATGAGGAAGCGATGCACTACGATGCCGATTACATCCGTGCTCTGGAATACGGACTGCCCCCCACCGCCGGTGAAGGGATCGGCATCGACCGGCTGGTGATGTTCTTCACCGACTGTCCGTCCATTCGCGACGTGATCTTGTTCCCGCACCTGCGGCCGGAGACCTGAGCCCTCGGAGCGGTTGGTCGCCCCGGTGGAACGAATGACTGCCTT
>JALORT010000496.1:0-2496 GCA_025458755.1 Methylotetracoccus sp. | reverse complement strand
CGCCGTTGGCTGAAGCCGGACGATCCCTGCGCGAGAGCCAACAACGCGCGGCTGGAGCCTAAGCGCCATTCGGCTGGCCTCACCTGAGCAACCGTAAAACACCCGGCTCGAAGCCAGCCCACGACTTGCGTCAACTGCACCAGCGGCGAGCCGCCCCTATCATTTCAGGCATAACCATAGACGGTTTAATTCTTTCGCCTTATACCCGGCGCCCCTATACTGCGTGACCGGCTTGACCGATGTGAAGCTAAATGCGGCGCTCGCCCGATCGGATTTCGCTGCCGCTGGTCTCGACTGCCGGCCAAGTTGGAAAACAAGAAGATAAGAGAAAACGCTGGTGGAGGAGCGAGTCGACGATGACAGCTTATATCATTTCGGGGCTGCTGGTGGGTTTCCTGGTCGGACTGACCGGAGTGGGCGGCGGCTCGCTGATGACGCCTTTGCTCGTTTTCCTGTTCGGCTTCGCCCCGAAGACGGCGGTGGGTACCGACCTCTTGTTCGCCGCGATCACCAAGACCGGTGGCACATTCGTTCATCACCGCAGCCACCGGTCGGTGGAATGGAAAATCGTGCTGCAGTTGGGCGCAGGCAGCATCCCGGCGGCGGTGACGGTGATCTACCTGTTGGAAAACGTATTCAAGAAAGACGAATCGGTCACGTCACTGATTACCCTGACACTCGGAATCGCGCTCATTTTTACCGGGCTGGCGTTATTTCTACGCCGCCGGTTGGCCCGCAAGTCGCCAGTGCAGCGTCTCACCCACCGGGAGCGTTTCGGCCGCTGGCAGGTTCCTCTTACGGTGCTCACCGGCTTGATCCTGGGCGTCCTGGTGACGTTGTCCTCGGTCGGTGCCGGCGCTCTCGGAACCGTCACTCTACTGTTCCTCTATCCCCGCCTGGCGACGGTACGCATCGTGGGAACCGACCTGGCGCATGCGATCCCGTTGACCGCGGTGGCGGGACTGGGGCATCTGCACATGGGCAACGTCGACTTCAACCTGCTGGGCAGCCTGCTGATCGGTTCGCTGCCGGGCATCTATCTCGGGAGTCACCTGAGCGCCAGGATTCCGGAAAGGCTTCTGCAGCCGATACTGGCTTCGGTGCTGCTGTTGATCGGTGCCAAATGCGTGTTTTGATCGGCCAGAGCGCTGTCCAGTACGTACCCGGTGAAAGGCGCCCGCGCTATGAAAGCGGCCATTGCCGAAAAGCGCGACCGAGGCGCCTCGTGGCGTTCAACGCGACCCAGCCAAGGCACTCTCTGTCGTCGTCCAAAAGTTTAACATGGCGACGTTTCAGCCTATGCGCGGCTGATGTGAGACTCCGCGTGGCTGAGTCCTCACAGGGTCAGCGGCAGTTCCAGTCCACCTCGAGTCATCCTGCTCCACCCCGCGACAAAACCGGGCGATTCCGCTCCCCGTGGCGTTCTCTGAACCTGAGTGCGCGGCGACATGCGCCCCGGTTGCTGAGTTTTTGAAGAAGTTCCTTCGTATGGAACCCTCATCCCCGATCGATTACCGGGCCCTGGCGCGAGTGCTTGAAGACTTCGGCGACGACATACCCGATATTTTCACTCAACTGAGTGAACTCTTTCTTTCCGACACCCCTCAACTGATCGAAGGGCTGAAGGATGCGGCAGGCCGCAGGGATTTCGCGGAGGCCCGGCGCATCGCCCACCGTCTGAAAGGAGGCTGTGCGCAGATGGCTGCACTCACGCTGGCCGGCGATGCGGACCGAGCGGAAACCTGCGCCGGGCAGTTCGATCAGTCGCAACTGGAACAGACCGTCGAGACGATGCAGGCACATTGGCGGGAGCTGGCCTCTGAACTAGCAAGTCTTCGCGATGACGCCAGGAGCGGCGATGGACAGGCCTTTCTGGAATTGATCCGCGCCCGGCGTTCCAGCTGAAAACGCCCCTGGTGACGGCGCCTGACGAGCGCTAGAGCCGACACGCCATGAGGACTTGGACCCGCCGCCGATGCCATGACAATATGCCAGAGCGCCATGGCGGTGCTCGGCGGACTGCGCGGTCGCTGGTATCCTGCACATCCGTGAAACACGCTGCGTCCCATAGAAACGAATGTTGGCAAAAGTTCTCCGCCCCGGTGCCGCCGAGCGCGGGCCATTAATCGATCACATCGGCCAGGTGCTGATTGATCGCGCCGTGGCCACGGGTCGTTGGGCGACCACCGAGGTACCGGTTCATCTGACGGCGATCCGGCGCTCGATTGGCAATGCCTACGATATGTGGTGGCTGTCACTGCCGTGGTGGCAAATGCTTTGGCTTTCCGGATCGGTCGAACGCCGTTTCCAGACCTTCACCGACTATGCCCAGCAGTGCGGACTCCTGGACAAATGGCTGAGACGGGCGGTCAGCGGTATGCATGCGGTTAGCGCAGCCGATCAAGACCGCTCGCTGCATCAACAGACATGACGGAACGGTCCGATCGCCCCCGTGTCGTGCCGTGCGCTCAAACAGCATCGCGGTGAGCCGGAGCG
>JALORT010000495.1 GCA_025458755.1 Methylotetracoccus sp. | reverse complement strand
TCTGTGTTACTGACCGCCTATATGGAGCCATTTCGGGATCGGCTTAATGGAGCCACCCGGTGACCGGTCTAATGGCGCCACTCCATGATCGCTTTAATGGCGCCAGGTTAAGATCGGGTTAATGGAGCCACTTCTCTGATTTTTCCTTCTTGGACTTTTCGACAACCGGGATACCCTGCCGTTTTTTGGAGGGAGATCCCAAGGCCAATCGGAGGTTCGAGATGTATCAGTATAGTCACATTATATCCCGTATGCGGTCGGGCGATTCCGACCGTGACCATGCCCGTGCCGGGGTTATTGGGCGGCGTAAGGCCGGAGCACTTCGTCAGTTGGCGGCATCGCGCGGCTGGCTCGATCCCGGTCAGCCGGTGCCGGACGAAGCGGAGCTGGCGGCGGTGTTCGAGGGCAGCCCCAAACAAACCGTACCGTCGTTGGTTGCGCCCTTTCGCGACAAGGTGACCGCCTGGGTTGCCGACGGCATCGACGGCACGACCATTCACCGCGCTTTGGTACGCAACCATGGCTTTACCGGCAGCTACTCCGCTGTCCGCCGCTTTCTCCAGAGTCTGCCGGAGCAAGCGATCAAGGCCACGGTTATCCTTGATTTCGCTCCGGGGGAAGCGGCCCAGGTCGACTTCGGCTCAGGTCCCAAGTTTGTTCATCCCCACGGTGGAGCGCAGCTCTCCTCGTGGTTCTTCGTCATGACCCTGTGCGCTTCCCGCCACCAGTACGCCGAGCTCGTCTTCAATCAGAAGGTCGAGACCTGGCTGGCCTGTCACCGCCGGGCCTTCGAATGGTTCGGCGGCGTGCCGGAAAAAGTGATCATCGACAACGCCAAATGCGCCATCACCCGGGCCTGCGCCAAGGATCCGGAGGTGCAGCGGTCCTATGAGGAACTGGCCCTGGGCTACGGCTTCCGCATCGAGCCCTGCCCGCCGGGGGAACCGCAAAAGAAGGGTCGGGTCGAGGCCGGAGTCAAGTACATCAAACGGGCCTTCCTGCCCCTGCGCCAGTTTCGCGATCTTGCCGATGCCAACCGCCAGTTGGCCGATTGGGTCATGGCCGAGGCCGGCAACCGCATCCATGGTTCCACCCGGCGTCGGCCGCTGGCACTGTTTGCCGAAACCGAGAAGGAGCTGCTCGCTCCCTTGCCCGATATCCCGGTACAGCTGGCGGTCTGGACCGAGGTCAAGGTCCACGGCAACGCCCATGTCGCCTTTGAAAAGAACCTCTACTCCGTTCCCTTTCAGCTCATCCGCCAGACCCTCTGGCTCAAGGCCACGGACACCACGGTCCAGGTATTCAGGAGCCACCAACTGGTCGCGGTCCATCCCAGGCTGCACGGGATCGGCCGGCACAGCACCCTGGACGATCACCTGCCCCCGGAGGCCCTGGCCTACAAGCTGCGCGATCCCCAGTGGTGCCTCAAGCAAGCTGCCGAGATCGGGGTGGCCTGTCTGCAACTCATCCAGCGGCTGTTCGCCCACCGGGTGCTCGACAACCTCCGTGCCGCCCAGGGCGTGATCCGGCTCGGCGACCGTTACGGCAAAGAACGATTGGAGGCCGCCTGCGCCCGAGCCCTGGTCTTTGACGCTCCCCGCTACCGCACGGTCAAGATCATCCTCGAAAAAGGACAGGATCAACTGCCGCCGGACAGCGCCGCTGCCTTGCCCGACATCTACACCGGCAACGCCCGCTTCCAGCGCACCACTATCCCGATCCAATGAGAGGAGACGCCATGAACCCCATGCCCGAACTCACCCCCCTGCTCAAGCAACTCCGGCTCTCCGGCATCCTCGATTCGATCGAGGCCAGAAACCGCCAGGCCATCGAGGCCAGGCTCGCGTACCCTGAGTTCCTCGCCCTGCTTATCCAGGATGAAATCGCCAGAAGAGAGCAGAAAAAGTTCAGTCTGCGCATCCGCCGCGCCGGCTTCCGATCGCAGAAGACCGTCGAGCAGTTCGATTTCGACTTCAACCCCGGCATCAACCGGGCCTTGATCCAGGAACTGGCCACCGGCCGCTTCATCCAGGAACCGGCCAACATCCTCATCGCCGGACCCTGCGGCACCGGCAAGAGCCATCTCGCCCAGGCCCTCGGCCACTGTGCCGTCCGCCAGGGACACGATGTCCTCTTCTCCACCCAGACCCAACTGCTCGGCAGCCTCCAGGCCGCTCGCGCCATGGGCACCTATGAGCGCCGCTTCCAAGCCCTGATCCGCACACCGTTGCTCATTATCGACGATCTGGGGTTGAAACCTCTGCGCTCACCCCAGGATGAGGATCTGCACGATCTGATTGCCGAGCGTCATGAACGCGCCGCCACCCTGGTCACCAGCAATCTCGACTTCACCGAGTGGGACAAGGCCTTCCCCAACCGGCTACTCGGCGCTGCCACCATCGACCGGCTCAGACACAACGCCTACCAGCTGATCCTAGACGGCAAAAGTTATCGCTCGCCAAAACCAGGCCCGCCAGGTACAAAAACAGAGAGAAAAAAACAGTAAAAAA
>JALORT010000494.1 GCA_025458755.1 Methylotetracoccus sp. | reverse complement strand
TTTCCAACTCAGTCATGGCCCCTACATCGAGATCAACGCCACGGATCTCGGCAGCGCCAACCGGTTTTCGTTCATTCAAGTGTATTTCGACCTGATCTGCTCGGATCTGAGCGCATTTTCCGTGGCGCGCGCCGTGACCGCTTCTTCCGCGGTGCCGGTTGCGTTTCCGACCGTCGTGCTGAAGAACTACACCGGGGACTGTGACGTGAATCAGTCCAATCTCGTGCGTTTTCTCGACCGGCAGGATCCTAACAACCCGAGAGTGCGTGAACTGAAAGCGCGTGTGAAATCCTATACCAACCGCAAAGAGCACCCCTACATTCACCTGGTGGATGGCGGCATTGCGGACAACCTCGGGTTGCGCGCGCTGGCGGAGCGCATTGAAACCCTCGGCAGCGGTTTCTTATTCAGCACTCCTCGCCGGGTACCCAAGGACGTTCTGGTCATCTCCGTCAATGCCGAAGTGACCCCGGAACGCGGCATCGACCAGTCGGCGGCAAAGCCTTCGGTGGTCGATACCATCGACGCGTTCTCGGACGTTCAGATGTCCCTGTACAACGATGAAACCAAGCTGTTGTTGGCGAATAAACTCAAGGATTTTGAACATGCGATGCGGGAACGCGGGCATGAGGTCAGAGTCCATACCGCCGAGGTTTCGTTCGAATCCATTCAGACCAGGACGCTCAAATCCTATTTCAACAACCTGCCCACCTCATTGGAACTGCCCGATCATGATGTCGACATGCTGATCGGAGCCGGACGGGATCTGTTGCGGAAAGAACCGAGCTACAAACAGTTCTTGGAGGCCAATGCAGGCACACGGGTGACTCCTGCGGTACCCTCCGCACCAAGCCATGCGCGTGCGGTTTCCCGTTAGGCATTTCTCCAGATCTAGGGAGCGGGACTCGGTTTTGCCCGGGTGTCCGTGTTCGCGGACGTCCACCGCAGCGGTCGCAGCCGATGCAGCGCTCGCAAAGGCGCAGCCTGCATTCGGAATAGGTGCGGAATATCGACAATTTTTTTGGTAGTTGCTGCGTTGAGAACTTCTCGTTTCGGGCAATTTCTAAACCCGGTGAATCTCTGGAGATGAAAATGAACCGTCGTCAATGGCTCTCACATGTCCCGGCTCTAGCCGTTGGTTTTGTGCTGCCTGCTTTCGCGAAGGAGAAATCCCGCGTGACCCCGCTGGTGAAATCCCAATCCGAATGGAAGCGATTGCTGCCGAGGAACCGCTACCTCGTGCTGTTCGAGGAAAACACCGAGCCTCCGGGAAGCAGCCCGCTCAACACCGAAAAGCGTATGGGCACCTACATTTGCGCGGCGTGCAACCTGCCGCTTTTCGACAGCGCCAAAAAATACGACAGCGGTACCGGCTGGCCCAGTTTTTTCGAGGCGCTGCCGGACGCCCTGGGCACCCGTACGGATTTCAAACTGATCTTGCCGCGAACCGAGTACCACTGCGCGCGCTGCGGCGGCCACCAAGGGCATGTCTTCAAGGACGGGCCGCCACCCACCGGATTGCGCTACTGCAACAACGGCCTCGCGTTAGAGTTCGTGCCGAAGGAACAGAAACTGCCGGAGCTGCGGACATGAGCGCGGTTTGGCGCATCATCGGCCTGCTCGCCGGAGTTTGGCTGTTCGCCGCCGCGCCGGCAACGGGCGATACCCCGGCTAAGACCGAAACCGCAATTTTTGCCGGCGGCTGCTTCTGGTGCATGGAGGCGGACATGGAAAAACTGCCCGGTGTGATCGCGGCGGAATCAGGTTACACCGGCGGCCGCACCGCCAACCCGACCTATGAGCTTGTGAGCTCCGGCGTCACCGGCCACACCGAAGCCGTGCGCGTCACCTACGACCCGGCAAGGCTCACGTATCCCCAGTTGCTCGATTACTTTTGGCGTCACATCGATCCGACGGTGAAGGACCGACAGTTCTGCGATGTCGGCACCCAGTACCGCAGCGGCATCTACTACGGCAGCGATACCGAACGCCTGGCCGCGGAAGCCAGCCGTGACGCGATGCTGAAATCCGGCAAACTGGCGCGAATCTACACCGAAATCGCCCCGGCGTCCGCATTCTATGTCGCCGAAGCGTACCACCAGGATTACTACAAGAAAAATCCGATCCGCTACGCCTACTACCGCAGGAACTGCGGGCGCGATGCCCGAGTGCAGGCGGTTTGGGCCGGAAAGTAGCGCGCGGTGGCCTCGCGATCGCCCCCAATCCTTTTTCTAGACCGGCAGGTACCCCGATGAAACGAATGTGCGTGTTCTGCGGTTCCCGCACCGGAACAGACCACGCGTACCGGCACGCCGCTCGGGATCTCGGAACACGCCTTGCGGCAGATGGATGCGCGCTCGTCTTCGGCGGCGGAAGAATCGGCCTGATGGGCATCGTCGCCGATCGGGTGGTCCAGCTCGGAGGTAAAGCGATCGGGGTGATCCCCGGATTTCTGCAAACGCAGGAAATCGCGCATTCGGAGCTGACCGAACTCCAAGGCGCTGATGGCGGATCTGTCCGACGGCTTCATCGCCCTTCCCGGCGGTTACGGCACGCTGGAGGAGTTCTTCGAAATCGTGACCTGGGCGCAGCTCGGGCTCCATCGAAAACCCTGCGGCTTACTGAACGTCCGCGGGTATTTCGATCCGCTGCTCCGCTTGGTGGATCAAGCCGTCGGCGAAGGCTTTGTCCGCACTGAACACCGCCTGCTGATCATTGACGATCAGGACCCGGAAGCACTGATGGACCGGATGTTGACCTACACGGCTCCGGAAACCCCGCAGATCCTGCACCCCGACGAGATCTGACGGACGTCCTACCCTCCCAAGGATCCGATCGGCAACGCCGCGGGGCGGGCGCGGCGTGCCGGTACCCCCCGGAACAGGCAGCCAGCGGTGCCCTCGACGATGAGCCATCACGCTCGTTCAACGCGCTGGCGGGAACCCCTCCAATAGAGCCTCGACAGCATCGCCGATGCGCCCGCGCTGCGCTGACGTGAAGTAGCCGAAGTCGCTGTCGTCGGTCACCGAGGCGTTCCAGATGACTCGCCGCGTTTTCGGATCGACGACTAACAATTCGAGTTTGGCCTGCTCATAGCTCGACGAGTATGGATCAAGCGTCGGCGGCAACGCCCGGCCATCCTTCGATTGACGAACCGCCGCTCCGTGAGCGCCAGGATGTGTCAGGCCCACAGCGCCGTAACCGCCGCCAGGCCGGGAACGGCGCTCCAACTGCCACTCCCCGAACGACCAGTCGACCAGGAAATCGGCGTCGCCGATCTGTTGTGCATACCCCTTCCGGCCGAGCACATCGCGCACATGTTCGCGCACCAGGCTGTCCAGCCGGATCCGTTCCGAGGTCATGGCCGCGGCGTCGGTCTGGACAGCGCCGCTCTGCGGCGCCCAAGCCCAGGTCTTGAGCCGTGTAAAATCATAGGAAAGATCGTGACCGCTCTGCACCTTCATCGTCGAACAGGCCGACAAGCCGCCCAGTGCGATAACTGCGGTCAGAAGAGTGCTGGTGAGTCTCATACCGGTTCTCATCGTTGATTCACCTCATCCGTTCTTCAATTTGGAGCCGTCCGCCTGCGCGACTCGCGTCTCTTGGCACAGGACCGGGCCGTCATGCGATGTTCGCATCCCTCGCGCGCAGGAGGCACCCTCCTGCGCCATGTCTACGCCCACCCACGCTTGGACATCGGCGGACAGGCTCGTACGATATACTGATACAAGATTATTAGTCAGCAGGGTGACAAGCCGGAACTGGACCACCCCTGCCGGGTCCGAAGTATCCGACCCACTTAACCACGAGAAAACCCCAATAATGGAG
>JALORT010000493.1 GCA_025458755.1 Methylotetracoccus sp. | reverse complement strand
TCCTAGTCGCTTCCACCAAGCCGAACACGTCCGGGTACAACGTCTTCTCATCCCCGATCACTTCGAGCTTCACCCACTCCGAAAGGCCGACCTCGCGGCCAAGCCGCGCCGTGCGCACAGCATCATCGACGTTGTAGCAGGCGGCCGTGTTCGGCAGAATGAAATACTTCTTGCGGTCGATGTGATCCAGCATCGACTCCTTCGACTTGTCGGTCAAATTGACGCGCCGGACGGCGACTGTCACTACCTCCGCGCCGGAGGCGTCATGGCAGCGCACCATCTCCTCGAAGCTTCTGTACTTGCCCGTACCGATCATCAGGCGCGACCGGAACGTCCGGCCCGCAATCGTAAACTGGTCACCCATGTCTTGAATTGTATCGTTCCGGCCTGTTTGGCATATAGTCTACGCATGCGCTTTCTCTACGCCGCTCTAGTTTCGGGCTGTCTCTGGGCCCAGGCGCCTGCATTGACCGTACAGGCTCCTCCGAGAACGATCCCGCCGCATGTGGCCGACAAGCTCAGCCCGGCGGACCGCATCCTGTTCGGAAGGCTCATTCGCGTTGGGCTGGAGGCGGCCTGGTCCGCCGTCACGCAGGAGGGATTCACACAGTGCTTCATCAACGAACTCGCGCCCCTGAACAATGACCGCCGACTGGTCGGCAGGGCCCGCACTGCCCGCTATCTGCCGAATCGAAAAGACCTCCGCGACAAAATCTACGCCGCCGGACCCCAGTTGAACTATCGCACCGCGGAGGAGGCCCAACCCGGCGATGTGCTCGTGTTCGACGCGGGCGGAGAAAGGCGGTCGACGGTTTCGGGCGCCATGGTCACCACACGGTTTCTCTCGCGCGGCGGCGCCGGCATTCTGGTGGACGGATGCATGAGGGACGTTCCCGACCTCGCCGCCATGCCCATCTCTGTCTATCTGAGGTGCGGCCACACCTCGAGCGTCAGCCCGCTGTTGATGAGTGTGGACTACCAGGTTCCAGTGCGGATCGGCGAGGTGACCGTCATGCCCGGCGACATCCTCGTCGGAGAAAGGCACGGCGTCCTGGTGATCCCCGCCGCCATCGTCGATCGCGTCCTCGATAAGGCGATGGCTCATGACGAGCAGGAGCGCTTCCAGCGCAAGCTGTTGCTTGAGGGCAACCCAATTTACGAGGTCTATCCCACGCTGAATGACGAGAACAGGAAGAAGTTCGAAGCGTGGAAGACACAGCAGCGCCAGTAGCGGCAAGTTCGCGCCCTACGGGCGGTATGATGAAATTGCCGCATTGAAACGGCGGGCCCTTAGCACAATGGTTAGTGCAGCGGACTCATAATCCGTTGGTTGCAGGTTCAAGTCCTGCAGGGCCCACCAGCCCCAGCCGCACGCGCCGCGCTACTGCTTCCGCGCCAGGCGTCGCATCTCCCACAACTCCTTCCGGCTCTGCGACAACAGCGGCCGGATTGCAAGCATACCTGTCCGTCCGATGCTCTTTTCCAGGTAAGCCAGTTCTGTGAACTGAGCCTCGACTTCCTCGTCCGGAGGAGCTACCAGGCCGGCCTCCCGCATTAACATGTCGCCCTTGGCCCGCACGCTCAGTTCGATGGTCAATTGCAGCATGCACAACATGTCGCCGCGAATCGCCGGCGGGAACGAATCCTGAAGCGATTGCAGATAAGCGCCCGCCCGCGTCTTGTGCAATTCGCCCATCGCGATCATGTTCAGTAGTTCGATATCTCGGTCTAGCTTATCGCCCAGCCAGGAGCGAAGTGACGACTCTCCCCAAAGGAACACGCCGGAAATCAGCAGCGGCATCGTCACCAGCATCACTGCGGCGGACGCTGCGGGAGGCAGCAGCCCTTGGTTGAAAAGAGAATGGATCCCGATGGCGGCTGCAAGCCCCGGCAGGAACATCCGCCAACCCTGCCAGCCGCGCCGCTCAGAAACGAAAACTGTCAGTATCGCCCCGATCGACGCCACGCCGCCATGCATCACGGCCGTCCCGAATCCGCGCAATGTCGAGACGGCCAGTCCGTGCGTCACCGGTTCTTGCAGATAGGAGAAGTTCTCCACCAGGCTGAAACCGGCGCCCACTGCGAAGGCGCAGATGCCGGCGTCCACGAGGAACGCCACTCGCGCCGTCGCCACCAGGAAAATCCACATGGTGGACTTGGCCAGTTCTTCAATCACCGGCGCGCTGAACCTCGCCAGTTCGCCGCTCCGATCCGGTGCCAAGTCAAGTATCGCGCCGTTCAGGAAGTAGCAAACGATTGCCGCCATCGCCCCAGCGGCCAGGGAGGACAGCACCCTCTGCCTCGGAACCAGCCTGTAGGTGTCCATCAGGCGCAGCGCCGCCAGGAAAGCAAGCACCGGCACAAACGCCACCGCGTAGCTGAGCGCGTCGAGCGGGTTCATCGGATTCAACCCCTCGCCGCCGCCGTAAGCCTGAACCGAAGCCGGTTCCAACCATCATCCCGGCGGTATTCGAGCACGTCAGCCAGTTGTTTCACCAGGAAGATACCCAGTCCG
>JALORT010000492.1 GCA_025458755.1 Methylotetracoccus sp. | reverse complement strand
GGGGACCGGCGGTGACGGCCGCTCGCGGTATGGTAGTTGCAGTTTGAGCCAAAAACCACTAGGCTTTCCCTCCGTGACTGGCTGTCCCAAGGTGTGTCCTTTTGATGCTCGACAACCTGTCTGGAAAACGAACGCATATGTCCCCCATTCAACGTTTGCTGGTCGCCAATCGCAGCGAGATCGCGATTCGTGTGTTCCGTACTGCCCATGAATTGGGCATCAGTACCGTGGCGATGTATGCTTACGAAGACCGTTATGCCTTGCACCGGCTGAAAGCGGACGAATCGTACCAGATCGGGCGTCCTGGCGAGCCGATCCGGTCTTATCTGGACATCGAGGCGATTATTGCGCTGGCCAAGCAGCACCGCATCGATGCGATTCACCCGGGGTACGGGTTCCTGTCGGAGAGTGCGCCGTTCGCTCAAGCGTGCGCCGATGCGGGCATCACTTTCGTCGGCCCGCGCGTCGACACGTTGCAGCAATTGGGCGACAAGATCAGTGCTCGTAAGATCGCCCGCAAGGCGGGCGTGGCCGTGCTGGGCGGCAGCAGCGCGCCGATCCGCAACCTGGCCTCCGGGCTTGAAACCGCCGAGAAACTGGGGTTTCCGGTGATGATCAAAGCGGCGCACGGCGGTGGCGGGCGAGGGATGCGTGCGGTGCACAACGCCGAAGCGTTTGCGGATGCCTTCGAGCTGGCTCAGCAGGAATCGTTGACCGCATTCGGCAGTAAGGACGTGTTTGTCGAAAAGCTGGTCTCTCGTGCTCGTCACATCGAAGTCCAATTGTTGGGCGATCGGTACGGCACGCTGATGCATCTTTGGGAACGAGATTGCTCGGTGCAGCGCCGGCACCAGAAGGTGGTCGAGATCGCACCGGCGCCCAACCTGAACCCGAAGGTCCGGGAAGCGTTATGCGAAGCGGCTCTGGCTATCGGCCGTACGGTCGATTACGAGAGCATCGGGACGGTCGAGTTCCTGGTAGACGCCGACACGGATGAGTTCTACTTCATCGAGGTGAATCCGCGGATCCAGGTCGAGCATACCGTCACCGAGCAGGTGACGGGAATCGACATCGTCAAGACGCAGATCCTGATCGCTCAGGGCGCCAAGCTGAACGGCCCCGAGATCGGTCTGCCGCCGCAGTCCGAGCTCCGTACCCATGGCTTCGCGGTGCAATGCCGCGTCACGACCGAGGATCCGGCCAACGGCTTCCGGCCCGACTATGGCCGCATCGGCAGTTACCGTTCCGCTTCGGGGATGGGCATCCGGCTGGACGCCGGCACCGCATTTACCGGAGCGGTGGTCTTCCCGTACTATGATTCGCTGTTGGTCAAAGTCACTTCGTGGGCTCGACGATTCAAAGACGCTACCATGCGGATGGAACGTTGTCTGAGCGAGTTCCGCGTCCGGGGCGTGAAAACGAATATCCCGTTCCTGGTCAAGCTGATGGTGAACCCGAAGTTCCAGGAGGGACAGTGCACCACCCGGTTCATCGACGAGACCCCCGAACTGTTTGCATTTCCCGAGCAAAGGGACCGAGCCACCAAGGTGCTTACCTACCTGGCGGAAACGATCATCAACGGCAACCCGCATGTCAAAGGGCGTCCCGTCAGCAAACGGCGGCAGCCGGCGCCGGTGCCGCACGTCGATCCGCAGGAACCGATACCCGGTGGGATGCGGCAGAAACTGATCGAAATGGGCGCCGAAAAGTTCAGCCGCTGGATTCTGGAGCAGAAGCCGCTGCTCTTGACCGACACGACGTTCCGCGATGCGCACCAATCGTTGCTGGCAACCCGGCTGCGGACAGACGATCTGGTCAACGTCGCCGACGCTTACGCACGTTTGCTGCCCGGACTGTTTTCGATCGAAATGTGGGGCGGAGCCACTTTTGACACGACGATGCGTTTTCTGAACGAGTGTCCCTGGCGGCGTCTGGAAGAACTTCGCACGCGGATGCCCAACATGCTGTTGCAGATGCTGCTCAGGTCGTCGAACGCGGTCGGATACACGAACTATCCCGACAACATCGTCAAGGCATTCGTCCAAGAGGCCGCGTCGGCGGGGATCGACGTCTTCCGGATCTTCGATGCTTTGAATTGGATGCCCAACATGCGGGTCGCGATGGAGGCGGTCTTGAAGAGCGGAGCCATCTGCGAAGCCGCCATCTGCTACACCGGAGACATTCTCGATCCGGCTCGCCCCAAGTACGACCTGAACTACTACGTCGACCTGGCAAAGCAACTCGAACAAATGGGCGCCCACATCCTGGCCATCAAAGACATGGCCGGTCTGTGCAAACCCTACGCAGCCCGGCTGCTGGTCAAGACCCTGAAGCAGGAGGTCGGCATCCCCATCCATTTCCACACGCACGATACGGCCGGCGTCCAGGCAGGCGCGATCTTGCAGGCTGCCGAGGCGGGAGTAGATATCGCCGACGGCGCGATGGCGCCCTTGTCCGGCGGCACTTCCCAGCCGAACCTGAACACGCTGGTCGAAGCCTTGCGGTTCACGGACCGCGACCCTCAC
>JALORT010000083.1 GCA_025458755.1 Methylotetracoccus sp. | reverse complement strand
CCTGGTCGGTGCGTCGGGCTGCGGCAAGACGGTGCTGATGCGGGAAATGATCGGACTGCAGACACCGACCGAGGGCACGGTCCATCTGTTCGGCCACCCTCTGCACACCGCCGGCCCGAAACTTCAGCAACAACTGCGGAACCGTTGCGGCGTGTTGTTTCAAGGGGGCGCCCTGTTCAGTGCGCTGACGGTGTTCGACAATATCGCCTTCTCGCTCCGCGAATTGCATGTGTTGGACGAGGAGTTGATCAGTCGGCTGGTGTGCATGAAGCTGGCCATGGTGGGACTGGCCGCCGCCGACGCGCTGTTGATGCCGGCCGAGCTGTCCGGAGGAATGATCAAGCGCGCTGCCCTCGCCCGCGCGCTGATCATGGAGCCTGAACTGCTGCTGCTGGACGAACCCACGTCCGGCCTGGACCCGGTGCTCAGCGAGGAGTTCGTGACGCTGCTCGGGCAACTACACCGCGAACTAGGCTTTACGATCGTGATGATCACTCACGACCTCGATACCCTGGGTGATATCTGCACGCGCGTCGCCGTGCTGGCCGAACAGCAACTGATCGCGTGCGGTCCCCTCGCCACCGTTCTGCAGTCGTCCCATCCGTTCGCGCGGCGGTTCTTTCACGGTCAGCGCGCGCGTCGGGTGTTCGCAGGAGTGAGACCCCATGAGTAGGGAAAGCTATGCGTTGTTGACCGGACTGTTCGTCATCGCGTTGGGGGCCGCCTTGATCGGCATTGCCAACTATCTCGGCGACTACGGCATTCAGCGTGAGGTCTACACGGTCGTGTCACGCGGCTCGGTGGCCGGCTTGAATCCCGAATCGACCGTCATCTACCGGGGGGTTCCGGCAGGAAAAGTGGCCTCGATCCGGTTCGACCCCGAAGATGTCGGTACGGTCCTGGTCCAGATCGAAATCGAGCCCGGCCTGCCGATGACCCAAGGTACCTATGCGATGCTCCGCGTCCAGCCGCTGACCGGCCTGGCGCAGATCGAACTGGCCGACGCCGGCGATCATCCCGTCCCGTTGCTGACTGATCCCAAGGACCCGGCACGCCTGCCGCTGCGGCCCTCGGTGTTTGAAAAGCTGACTGCCTCCGCGCAGGAACTGCTGCCGCAACTCGCCGAAGTCGCAAACCGACTGAGTTCGTTAGCGGACGAAAAAAACCGGGCGCAGCTGCAGAAGATCCTCGGCAACCTCGATCTCGCGACCCGTGAGCTGATCGCCGTCGAGGCCCGGCTGAATGAAACACTGGCAACGCTACCCCAACTCAGCATCAAAGCGCAAAAAACCCTGACGGAGATGGCACACCTGACGCGGGACCTGGCGCACAGTTCTCGGGAGATTAGGTCCCTGGCACGCAACACGGACGGGTTAGTGGCTTCTGGTAAGGAGGGTCTCGAGGCGTTGAACCGTCGGACGATCCCCAAAGCCGACGCGCTGATCACCGATCTGCAGCGAGCCGCAGCCAGCCTAGCTCGGCTGTCCCGACAACTCGAAGCGGATCCCCAGGTCCTGCTGTTAGGCAGACAGCCGCCTCCCCCCGGCCCCGGTGAACCCGGATACGGAGATCAACGATGAACACCTTGCATTTCTCGCGTTTGTTGACGGCGTGCCTCCTGCTGCTGGCGGGCTGCCAAGTACTGCCGGCACGCCCGCCACTGCCCGCCTTGCATGATTTCGGCCCCGCGCCACCGTCCGCGGGGGAGGCGCCGCCGTGGTCGGCAGTGAGTGTCGACGCGCCCGAATGGCTTCAGGATCCGATGATCTGCTACCGATTACTGTATGCCCAACCGACACAGGTGCGCTTCTACGCTTTAGACCGTTGGGTGGCGTCCCCTCCGGACTTATTGGCTCACCGGTGGGCATCCAGCCGGGCCGCGGAAGGCTATGAGTTGAAAATCGAACTCCAGGGCTTCGAACAGGTGTTCGAGCGGCCAGACCAGTCCTCGGTATCGCTACGCTTCCATGCCGAGGCGGTCGACCCCGTGAGGGGCCACAGTGTAGCGGAACGGGTCTTCCGTTTGTCTCAGCCGACCCGAAGCGCCAATGCGGCTGGCGCCGTGGAAGCCTTCTCCAGGCTGGTTTCGCAGGCGGCGGCTCAGGTGTCCGACTGGATGGCGAAATTACCGCCGTCCGAGCACCTTGGTACTCAACCTTCGGCACCCCGCTGAGCGGATGGGGACCAAGGCCACCGGCGGTACCGGCATGGGGGCGTACGAACGACACGGCGGCCGAGGCAGCGTTTCACCCCGAATGGCACCGTTGTTGTGCGCCTCGTCGCTCAGTGTTCTCATCACCTGGTGCTGGCTGCTGCTGATTCCGCCGTCTGCAGCCGCCGCCCCCAGTTCGCGGGAACAAGCGGTTGGCCAAGCGATCGATATCGAACTTGAATACTTGCTGGGTTTCGTCGGTCCGGGGCGTACCGACCCGCGATCTTTCCAGATTGAACGGATGGCGAACACGCTGTCGTTTATCGACAGCACCAAATCAGCAGACATTATGCATCATGCCCGACCCCGGCGCGGAGCGCCCTCCGCCTACTTCGAAGTGGACGTGAACCGGCCGCTCGCCGATGTGCTGCGATTGACGTATGACACCAACATTCCAGCCGTCGTCACTGCCCCTTCCACGGTCCGTCTCGCACGATGGAAACGTATCGACCCCCGGCGACTAGCCCAGCTCTGGGAGTCATCACCCAATCTGCACGCTCCATTGAGCATCTTGGGCACCGAACATGTCGTGAACACCCCCGACGCACACAGCGGCGCGTATTATAGCTATGATCTGGACCGTACCCTGTTGTTGTTACCGCTGCAAAAACGCACCCTGTTCATCAGCCTCTCCGCCCAGCGGCGACTCTCGAGTGTGGGTAAGCAGGGCTTGATCGTCGGTCCCGACGACCAATGGAATTACCTCTATACGGAGCGGCCCGGGCTGAATTGGCCCGGCCTTAGTTGGGTCGAGTCATATATGTACGACTCCTATTCGGCCGCGTTCTATCTGAACTTCCCGAGCGCCCCTCGGCCTGTTCGCTTCGGCGTATTCAAGTGGCTGCGCGCCGGCTGGGGCGGCATCAATATCGTGAAAAGCAGCCATATCCACGACGGTCTGCGGCGATTCGGCACGGTGTTCAAAGCAATTCTGGAGAGCCCGCACACAGCCGACGTGGATGCCCTGACCGCCCACTTCGCCGCATTACGTAGCCTGCCGAATGAGAGCTTGCGCCAATGTGCGGAGGATTACTTCAGGCATTTGCAGAATCGCTTTCCATCGCGCGAAGCCAACGCAATACTGACCGACCGGCGCGTTCGGGACCACCTCGTACGTGAAGAGATGCTTTCTCTCGTCAGTCTTGAACGACTCAAGGCCGTGCTCGGCAAACCAAACGGACTGAATCCGGAGCGCAGTGGAAACGCATCCGCTGCGAAACCGTGAGTGATTGCGCCGACCCCTGTGTTTCTCACTGACGGCGCCGATCACAGAAGCAGGACGCATCATTGTCGCCGTTCGGCGACGGGCTGACACCAATCCCCCATTCGCGAAAATCAAAAAGCGGTAAGAAGCACCGTGATCTCGGTGTGCCCGCCCAGCTGGCACGTTGCCTGCTCTAACGAAAGACACCGAAGGTTTACAACGGATGTCTCGTTCATGAGCGGCACGCATACCTTGCTTTTTCCGCTGTTCATCGTCTTGCTTGCGATTACCGCAGAATTCGTCGTCAACGGACTAACCTCTCTGCACGCTCAGGCATACGTCCGGATCAATCATGCCATGCCCTATCCCGAACTTGGCAGCGCGTGTGGAAAGTCGTCGCTGGAGATGCTGGCTTTGGTCGCCGCGGATGGACCAGAGCTCCGCGAGATCTGCTGCGAAATCGCAACCCCCGCACCGGAAGACAGCTCAGGATGGAACTCTGCCAGTGAACGGGCGGCCGGCACGCTGATCGGGGATGTATTCGGGGCCGCATCTGACGACCGGATGGATGAGCGAGACCGTCGCTGCTCCCGACAAGCACTGGATTTTTCCGCTGACGGACATGCGACGGTCTGGCGCAATCCGGATACAGGACTTGATTACTGGCTGACGCCGCTGAAGACATTCCGCAGCGGAGGCGGCTTAGCCTGCCGCCGCTTCCGGGCCGCTTTACTGCTTCAGAGCACGCCGGTCCAAGAAGTGACCCGCAGCGCTTGCCGGCAGCCCAGCGGGAACTGGCTGATCCGAAACTGAAAGGGCTGCGCGACAACGGGCCCAACACTGGTCGCTTCAGCTGCCTTCACGGACGCGTAAGGATTTCTCAATCCCGCCGCGCCGGCAGCGCCGTTCCAGACCGCACGCTCTACCTTCACGCCACCCGGCCATCCAGCTGGTCTTGTCGGCGCCCGCGGGAGGAATGTCCACCCAGCCCGACAGTGCGGAGTTAAAGCCCCGCCTCCAATCTTTATGGTTCCGGTCGATCATCAAATCCATCCTCTTTGGTCGGCAGCAAACCCCAACGCGTTGCGGCTTACCCATCACCCTGTCACCGTTGCCACTAGCTGGGATTCCCCGTGTTGGAGGCAGCGAGCGAGCGAACATTCCGCAACAGTTCGTTTCCGGATACTCACCGGTGTGACGACATTGCCCCAACCCGGCGTCCCGTTCCCTGGATACAGCCGTTCCGGCCCATCGCGGCGAAATCCCTGCGGCATGGTCCGGCGGAACCACTTGGAACAGCCGCAGCAAGGTCGACTCGATTGAAAAAAGCGGGGGCTGCCCCTCGTCAGAGGCACGAGGGAGGCTTCGGCAAGCCTGCGACTAAACAAGCCTGTTTCAAAGGGCCATCGGGAAACAACCGATAAAGGTAGCGACTGTTGCCTTTGTCGTCGCCAAGATTCTTTTGCACGGCTTTCACGAACATGCGCATATTAGGCAGGTGGCGATAGCGCAGGTAGTAGCCGCGGATGAAGTGAACGATCTCCCAATGCGCCTCGGTCAACTCCAGCGGGATGCGACCGGCCAGTTCCTGAGCGACCGTTTCGTCCCACGCGTTGTAATCGCACAGGAACCCTTGTTCCGTGGTGCGAATCGCCGTGAACTCTATACCGCTCATCGTCAACCCCACGAAATGGACGCGTCGTACTTCGCCACCAGATCCACGAAACCTGCGAAATCCACGCATTCGAATCCTTCGGCCAAGCGCCTCACCGATAATGCCCGACTCTCCAAATCTGACTTCAGCACAAAACAGCGGTTTCTCGCAGCCGCCACCGCCCGCAATTCCCCAGCACTCGGCGTGCCGCTGAGCGCGGCGTAGACCGCGTCCTCGATCAGCAGCAATCCATCACCTTCCGCCATCGATTCCAGACAGCGAGCGAAAGACTCACTCCCGCGTGGGGTATGATTGAGCAAATGCAGCACGGGCATCAGCAGACCACCAGCCGGTCATGCTGGCCGAGCAGAGTCCTGACGTGCTCCGGAGCGACCAAAGCCGCTCCGATGACCAGATCAGACGCAGTAAGTCCGCGCAAGCGCAGCGACTGCTCGTCCACGAGAATTTCGTGAATATCGTAAAAGTCCATAGCCTTGAGCATCGGCCCCCAGAGTAAATCGCTTGCTGAATGCTCCCCAAGGGGAGCAACGAGCTGAAACACGCCATCATCCAGGAACAGCACGGTCACCCATTGGTCAAATGCGGCGACGGTGAAAATCATATCGAGCGTTTCCCGGAAGCGCGCGCCCGCGAGCGGGGAATGGCGCACCAAAAACAAAAATCGCCGCGATGACGCGCTCATGAGGCGAACACGATGAAGCGGTCGCAGCGGAGACATGCGTCGACCCACTGTCCCAAGCCGCCAGCACGAAAGGTGCCAACGGGTGTGGCCGTTCTCATCAGGTCTGAGGCAGCGGCTGGCGAAAGAGCGGCCAAGCCGCGACGTTCGGCCGCCGCGCTACAAATGACCAAATCGAGGCCGTGTTCACTGACCAGTGCGGCCCAGTCAGGCGGGGCCACAGCCGCGGCCGTTTCGGCTTCGGTGTGTG
Organism: Methylotetracoccus sp.; assembly: GCA_025458755.1. Taxonomy (GTDB): domain Bacteria; phylum Pseudomonadota; class Gammaproteobacteria; order Methylococcales; family Methylococcaceae; genus Methylotetracoccus. The sequence goes on along the minus strand of JALORT010000083.1, from coordinate 1,892 downwards.
CCGGCACCAAGCGGCTGAAAACCCCGTCGTAGTAGAAAAACACGAGAATCACTTGATGATCCTTTCGCAAAGCGGCTTTGATAAACTGGTAAGCAGTCGTTGCGGCCATGGAACTGGCCGGATGGCCATTGATTTGTATCGCCAGTTTCATCGGGGTCATTCGCGCCGGGAATACGCTATTCACTCGTGCTGCATTCGCCGCGCCTCGCGCGTATTCGCATGAAGACACTGCCAAACCTTTTTCCGCTGATCCTCTCCATCCTGCAACTGCTTTGGGTAGGTCGGCCTACGGCCGACGAATCGCTCAAGATCGAACTGCCGGAGATGGGCGATCCAACCGGCACCAGCTTCACCCCGTTGCAGGAGAGACAGCTTGGCGCCGAATTTTATCGGAGTCTGCATCAGCAGTTGGAAATCAACCAGGACCCTGAAATCGCGGACTATATCCAACGGCTCGGACAACAGCTGACCGCCAACAGTGATAAACCGGATCAGCCGTTTCATTTTTTCGTAGTCAACAGCCCGGCCATCAACGCCTTCGCGGGACCTGGCGGCTACATTGGCGTGAACTCCGGCCTGATTATCGCCTCGGAGTCCGAAAGCGAAGTCGCGTCGGTGCTGGCGCATGAAATCGCACACATCACCCAGCGGCATCTGTTTCAGGCATTTCAGGAAGCAAGCCGCATGTCGCTGGGCACGGCCGCGGCGATGCTGGCAGCGGTGCTGATCGGCTCACAGTCCGCCCAAGCCGGTCAAGCCGCGATGATGGCGGCACAGGCCGCAAGCCTTCAGCGGCAAATTAACTTCACCCGCGATAACGAGGCGGAGGCGGATCGGGTCGGCATGCAGATCCTTTCCAAATCGACCTTCGACCCGCGCAGTATGCCGACCTTTTTCGAACGCCTGCAGCAGTCGACGCGCTTCTCCGGCACCGGCATTCCGGAGTTCCTGCTGACCCACCCGGTCACGACATCGCGTATCTCCGATACGCGCGCGCGTGCTGAGAAATTCCCTTACCGGCAGTATCCGGATTCAATGCTCTATCAATTGACCCGCGCGAAACTGCGTGTCGGCACCACGCGTACCGCCCAGGACGCCGTGTCGTATTTTCACCTGATCGAGCGGCAAGGCACCGCAGAGCAACAGGATGTCGCCCGCTACGGCCTTGCCTTGGCGCTGGTGGCGAACATGCAGTTCCCGGAAGGCCAGGAAATTCTGCGGTCGTTGATCGGCAAGTATCCCGAACAACCCTACTTCGTAAACGCGTTAGCCTTGGCTCAAACCGAGGCCAAGGATTATCAAGCCGCGGAAAAAACGCTGCAGGCGGGTTTACGACGCTTCCCGGAGAATCGGGCGATGACCCTGCGTTACGTCCGAACGCTGCTCACCAACCGCAAACCGGAGGAAGCGCGCAAACTCATGCAGCGCTACGCTGCCAGTAACACCCCCAATTCCGATCTCTACGAGTTGCTGGCCGAGATTCACAGCCAATTGGGTCAACCAGCCGAGTCCCATCGCTTCGTGGCCGAAGCCTACTACACGTCGGGCCACACACGGGAGGCGATCCAGCAACTGTTGTTTGCCCGCAAGACCGCGGGCAGTGACCACTATTTGGCGGCGGTGATCGACGAACGTCTGAAAGAACTTCGCGAAGAACAGCGAGATCAGCGCGAAAACCGCTGATTAGTGCGGCGGCGGGGTGACACCGCGTTCCATCTCACCCTGTCGCCTCAGCTGACGTTTCAGGACCTTGCCCGCGGCATTCCGCGGCAACTCGGGCATGATCGTCACGACACGGGGCACTTCATGCCGTCCCAAATGGGCTTTGCACCAAGCGCGGATCGCCGCCGGCGTCATCGATCCTGGCTGATGCAGCGACACGAACGCGACCG
>JALORT010000491.1 GCA_025458755.1 Methylotetracoccus sp. | reverse complement strand
GCAACACCTCACGCAAGGATGATCCCGTCGCGTCAGGCATGACCGCTCGCAGCGCCAGCCGGTGTCTACGGAGAGAATCTCGACGGTTATGGACAGACAACGCGTCAATCTCCAGCGGCTGTTGTGTGTCTCGTGCCGTGCCGCTGTGGTTCGGACTCAATCCGCACCATGCGGCCTCCTTCCAACTTCACCACCCGGTCCGCGAGCGCCAGGCTGGCCGGGCGATGGGCGATCAAGATGACGGTCCGCTCGGTCAGCGTCTGGTGGCACGCTTCGATGAAGGACTTCTCGCCCTGCGGATCGAACATCGCGGTGGCCTCGTCAAGGATCAGAATCGGCGGGTCCTTCAGCAGCGCGCGCCAGCGCGAGGCGCTGCTGCTGGCCGCCCGACAGGCGCACGCCGCGGTCCCCGATCAGCGTGTCGTAGCCTTCGGGAAGCTCAACGATAAACTCGTGTGCACGGGGCCGCCTGGGAGGCCGCTTCGACGTCGTGCATCGACGGCTCGGGACGCCCGTAAGCGATGTTATCGCGGATCGTGCCGTTGAACAGCAGCACGTGCTGGGGCACGACGCCGATTTGGCGGCGCAGACTGTGCAGCGAAACCGTGGAGATATCCACGCCATCGATCAGAATCCGGCCTTCGGCGGGTTCGTGCAGGCGCATCAACAGGCGGGCCAGCGTGCTCTTGCCGGCGCCGTTGGCCCCGATGATGGCGACCGTCTCCCCCGCCGGGATATGCAAGTCGACCCGCTGCAGCGCCGGCGGGCGGCCCGGGTAGCTGAAGCTGACCGCGCAAAAGTCGCCCTCTCCGCGCACCGGGGGAAGTGTCTTGCCCACATGAGCGGGCGGTTCGGGTTCCTCGTCCAGCGCCTACGTCAGTCGCCCGCACGCGCCTTTGGCGGCTTGAGTCCGCCCGTAGACGTCGGCGAGCCCTGCGATGGGACGCGTCATCAACTGTCCGTAAAGCAGAAAGCTCACCAACTGCGAGGGAGTCATCAGGCCTTCGCTCACCTGCCTGCTTGCCAGCAATAGGACCGCCACGATGCCGGCAACGGCGAGGAACTGCACGCCGGGCCCCAAGGCCGCGTGTATCCGGAGTTGTTTGCCGTGAGATGCAGAATGCGGTCGATCTGCCCCCGGTAGCGCAGCGATTTCTGGCCCTTGCGGGTAAATGTCTTGGTGGCCGGCAGCATGCCCAGATTTTCTTCAGCGATCGCCACCGCGGTCGCGGTCGCGTACTCGTCCTGAATCTGCTGAGCCAGCGGCCGGATGCGCCGGCCGCAGATCTTGATCAGCAGATAGAACAGCGGGATCAGAATCGCCGCGAGCACGGCGAGGAAACGGTCGATGCGGAACATCAGCAGCAGTGAACCGCCGACGGTGAACAGCAAAGGTCCGACCGCAAGAATGGTTCCGCTGATATAGTCGCTGATCACGTACACGTCATGGGTCAGCAACGCGAGCGTATGGCGCCCTGACGCCGGTGATGGAAAAAGCTCAGCGGCAGCGCCTGAAGATGGTCGTAGACCCTAATCTTCATATCGGCCACGATTCTCTCTGAGGCTCGACCCAGCAGGTAGGTATTGCCGAACTTCAGCAGCGCCTTGAGCTCAGCCATGATGAATTATTGACGCTGGGGTCGGCTGGCGGAAAGTTTTGATCTGTTTCGCTCATCATGAGTCGCGGTCCAGGCGGAGGATGCCGTGAAATTCGCTCCGGCACGGACCAAAGGCTGAATGCGTCAACCATCGCTGCCGCGGTCGATAGACAGAAATTTGAGCCAAAGTCGCCGCCCGATTCGATCGCACGATGCGTGCGGGTTGCAGTGCCGTCAAGGGATGCGAACCAGGGAGGAACAACGGACCGGGATTGGATCGTCAGCGCGCATGCCGCCGTCACAGCGGCGCTCACCGGGGGCAATCGACGGCCGACCCGCGCGGAGCCGAACCGGAGGGTATTCCTGTCCGCCGCATCGGTGTAGCATTCGCCGATAGGTACTGAGTTGGAGGGAGCCCATGGAGTCACAGGCGCTCGCAGCCAAGCCGCACGATCATGGAAAACCGGAACAGGGCCGGGTTGTCGGCCATTCCGCCGTTGTTTGCAGTCCTCGTTCAGACGCGCCGGGCGCCTCCGGCTCGGAACAGGCTAGGCCGGATGCGGAGCTCAGGGATCATGCCTGGCAACCCCGGTTGGTCGTGTTGTTCTCCGGCCACAGGGTCGACGAACCTGGCCGCGCGACGCCCCGTTTCCCGCTGGAAAAGGTTCCTATCGCCGAGGCGGCAATCGGGCAAGCACTGCACCAGATCGGCGCCGGACCGGGAGATTTGGCGCTGACCCAAGGCGCCAGCGGCGGCGACGTGATCTTCGCCGAAGCCTGCCTGACCCGCGGCGTCCGGCTGCAGCTGCTTCAGCCTTTCGCGGAAGCCGAATTCATCCAACGCTCCGTGACGCCTTCCGCCGGTGACTGGGGGGCCCGCTACCGGGCGGTTACCGCCAAATTGTCCGACCCCGTCCGCTGTCTGCAGGAACTCGGCCCCTCGGACGC
>JALORT010000490.1 GCA_025458755.1 Methylotetracoccus sp. | reverse complement strand
GTTCGCTGCCGTTGTCACTGACGACAGTCTGCGGCCGACCCGCCCGATAGCGACGTGTCCGCCACCAGGCCCAGGCACTCCCGTGTGAACTCATCGACGATGCACAAAACGCGGAAGCGCCGGCCGCCGGCAAAGCTGTCGGTTCCGAAGCCGAGCGACCAGTGCGCGTTTGGACGACAGGTGCAGCCGCCGGTAGCTGAACCGGCGGCGCAAAGCCGCCAAAGCAAAAAGGCGCGTGCGCAGTACACCATCGTCACTGCGCAGCGTGCCATAGCGGAACACCTTCGGTGCGAGGCCGATAAGCCGGCACGCGCGGCGTTGCGAATAGTTCTTCTTGATTGCCCAGCCCACGGCGTCTCTCCTTGCGCCAGGCGTCAGAAGTTTTTTTGTCAGCATCTCTTTGAGCGTCGCGTTGTCCATGACCTGCTCGACCAGAAGCTTCTTCGGCTTCCGGTTCTCCTCCTCCAGCGCCTGCAGACGCTTGGCCTCAGAGACCTCAAGACCGCCGTACTTGGTTTTCCGGCCTTAGAACGTCGCCTGGCTGACGCCGTGTCGGCGACACACCTCCGCCGTTGACTGCCCCTGTTCCTGCTCCCGCAGGGTCGAGGGCGGCAACGAAGCGACGGCGCAGTCGCCTGTCAGAGACGTCACGCGCCAAAGTCGAACACGCGTCCCCGCGTGATGAAATGCCCCTCGGTTATCGTGTCCGCGATTAGCCGCAAGTTGATCCACCCACTCGGTGGGGGCTGTTCAGTTCCCGTAGAGGTCGCCGAAACGAGTCCAACGCTCTCCATCCAGTCCCGTCAGTAGGACGCGGCCAGCGTGGAAGGCGTCGACAATGGTCTGGTCCGGCGATTGAACAATGAGCCAATCCCGCCCGAAGAACAGACAACCCTGATATCGGTAGGACTCTAAGTGCATCGGATTTGCGTTGCCAGTCAGCAAGCTCGCGCCCCGATCGCCCGCATCCGCCACTAATGAAGCGAAGACCGCATCGAATGCGCCCGCCTTGGCGACCGTGAGTATCACCTCCGCGAAACCGTCTGACCGCATGATGTAGATGAAGGTGCCGATGGCCTCGCCCCCCCTGGTCACGGTGCGCGCGACCAGTTGACCGTTGCCGGCCTTCTGCTTCAGGATCGGCATCAGCCAGTCGAAATTGGCCCGCCGGAAATCGCCGGTGAGGTAGTACAGCTTCTGTTCGCGGAGGATGGCGGCAACGTCACCCGGATTGAAGGGTCTGTGCACGAAGTGCGGCTTCGGCCGTTTCAACATCTTCTCAAGAAGGGGCTTACCGGCGAGATCGACGATCTTGGCGGTAGCGTTCAGCAGCCCGGCCATCGGGATGGCCTTGTTCCGCATCGTGTAGAGCAATTGAAGGACGGCCCGAGACGGCCTGAGCGGACGAAACCATTCGAAGGAATAGGCCTTAGGCGTGGCCGCTCCTACAGCCTCGAAGATGCGCTTCGATTTGTCGTTAGCGGTATCGGTAATCGTGAGGTCCTGCGGCCCCTTCAGCAGCTGCCGAATCAAGCCAACTGCGGCGAGGCTCGTCGTCCCACCCGGCCTCTCAGGCCGGACCAGAAAATTGCTGGTCACCGCGACCCGAATAGGCCGGTCCCTGAACCACATTTGTCGGGTGGTTACGCCCAGGAAGCCCGAGATGCCTCCCGAACGCCTCACGACTACGAGCGATGGTAGCTCGGGATCGTACCAGGGGTTATCGAAATAGACTTGGCGGGCGTGCTCAAGAACCGTGCCCTCAACTTCGCTCTTGTTCGGCGAGTCCCTTAGAATGAAATCGACGATGGCCGGAAGATCCGACTGCTTCGCCGTCACAATCTCCATCGGCTAGGCTCCGCCACCCTGCGTTTGTATCCTCCGTCAGTGACGGAACACTTGCGTTCCAGCCGACCACTGGCAAGACAAGTCCCTACTCCCCGCTCGCTGCCCAGTTTCCACTCGCCAAATCGGCCTTATTAATTAATTTACCACGCAATGGATCGCCATTACTAGGAAAAAGATGATAACATTCAAACGTTGGACGATATCAGCACCAATGGGAACTTAATACCGAGTATAGAAGGCCCCAGGATGACGCACATAGATAAAGTGGCCATGCTTCTCCAGGACGCTCTCAACATCGATCTGAGATCGCAAGATGTCGATTTGTTCGAGAGCGGCTTGATCGACTCTGCAATGTTTATCGAACTGCTTATGCTGCTCGAGGATGAATTCAGCATAAAAGTATCTCTCGACGAACTCGAACCACAGAATTTCGGTACGATCGGCCGAATTGCGGATTTTGTCCGGTCGAAGTTAGAAGAAGTCGCCCTCTGATTCGTCCGAGTTGTTTTCGATGGATCATGGTTCGATTAACGCCCCCGTCGGTGTTATCGCCCACGGTTCAACGGGCATGAAGTGCTTACCTACTTTTCCGCAAGACCTCTGTTCTCTCGGCGACTCATTTTATTTCTGCGCATTTGGGGCGCGATATCTTTCAGCGGACATCCGTGGTTCCGTTGGCATCGTCCTCGATCGGGGCGA
>JALORT010000489.1 GCA_025458755.1 Methylotetracoccus sp. | reverse complement strand
GTCCGCACCGCAGCCGTCCGCTGGGTGCGAGCACGGTGCGACGCGGGAGCCCGAGGGCGCACTGGCGCTCGTCGCCGTGATCCGCACTCCGTTCGTTGGACCTCCGGGGCTTGCCCTTCCGGCCCTACCGTGCCGTGTGACTCAATTTGGGTCAACAGGTCCATCCCTCACCACCCGCATCTTGAACGCACCGATCCACTCAAGGCTCCAGGGCGACAGGGCGACGCCGCGACTCCGATGGATCGGAGATCACCCGCCCCACTCCGAACCGGCAAGCCACTCCCAACGCCCAGGGATCGTTTTCGGTTTGCCCTTGCTGACGATGACCGCTACTCCTCCGACGATATGAGTCGAAACGAAACCCAGGAGTCGGCCAGCGATCCGGTGCCCCGGCTGCTCACCGGCACGCTGCCCGAACTCGGACGTGGGCCCCGTGCGGGGGTCAAAGGCACCAAGGAACTGGACGCGTTGCTTGCGGACTTGAAAGGTGGACCCTCGGCACCGCGCGAAGTCCTGCGGGCGCTGGCGCTCCTCTGGCACGACCACTGGGACGTCGCCCACGGAATTGTCCAGGATTTGGAAAGCGAAGACGCCGCCTACGTGCATGGGATCATCCATCGGCGCGAGCCGGACTACGGAAACGCGAAGTACTGGTTCCGCCGGGTCAACTCGCATCCCGCGTGGTCAGGCATATCCGGGGAAATCCGCGCGCTGCGCGAATCCGCGGCGGAGTTTCGTCCGTTCGATCTGGGCGGTTCGCCGGGGCGCTGGGAACCGCTGGCCTTCGTGGACTTCTGCGATGCGGCCGCCCGGCGGCCGGCCGATGATCCACCGCACCGCTTTGCCCGTGAAGCGCAGGCCATCGAGTTCCGTGGCCTGTTGCGGCACCTGGCCAAACGCTGAAGCGGATACACAGCGGCCCCATCCGAGGGCTGCTCCGCCACCCGCGTCCGCAGCGCGAGAGTGGATTCGCCAGCGACGCGACTTGCCGATCTCCGGGATCAACCCGCGGGGTTGGTTTTCTCCAGCCGCTTGAGCACCTCCTGCGCGAGGACCTCGTACGCCGACGCGCCCGCGCTGTACTTGTCGTACTGGATGATTGGCTGACCGAAGCTGGGCGCCTCCGCCAAGCGCGTCGTGCGGGGGATGACCGTTTCAAACACCTGGTCGCCGAAATGCTCACGCACCTCACTCACGACCTGCGGTGACAAACGCGTACGCCCGTCGAACATCGTCATCACCACGCCGAGCAATTGCAGCCGCGGGTTGGTGCCGGCATCGTGCAACTGCTTCAGCAGCCGCGTGATCATCGAGATCCCCTCGAGGGCATAATACTCACACTGGAGCGGCACCAGGACGTAGTCGGTCGCGGTGAACGCGTTCAGCGTCAGGATGCCCAGCGACGGAGGACAGTCCACCAACAGCAGGTCGAAGTGAGCCGACTCCCGGAGCGGTCCAAGCGCCCGTGAGAGTCGTTCGAGGTGGTCCGGCAGACGCGCCAGTTCCACGTCGGCGCCGCACATGTCCAACTCGCTCGGGATGATGGACAGATTCTCCCAGGCGGTGGGTTGGATTCGACTGGCGAGGGGTTCTTCCCCAAGCAAAGCGCGGTACGCGGAACCGCCTTCGGCCTTCTCCAAGCCGAGGCCGCTGGTGGCGTTGGCTTGGGGATCGAGATCCAGCAGCAGCACCCGCTCGCCCAGCACCGCGAGGCAGGCCGCGAGGTTGACCGCCGTGGTGGTCTTGCCGACCCCGCCCTTCTGATTGGCAACCGCAATGACTTTCGTTGGCACAGCCCGATTTAAGGGGTCGCGTGCGCGGCCAGCAAGGCTTTCACCGGACAGGATGACGGCGCTGGAACCAATTGACAGCCGACTACCGATTCGATGGGACGGAACGAATCTCGAATTCGAGACCGGTAGCCGACACTCCAGCGGGACTTTGGCAGCGCCTGAAGTCTTCCACCAAAGCCTTCGACCCGATCCAAGGCACCCACGCGCTGATTGCTGCTTCGTTGCTCCCCGCGAGAGCCCCCGCCGCCAAACCGTCCGTCAGAATGGCGACAAGGTTGGCTGACGGGCTGGACCTTGAAAGCAGCCTGAACGGCCGCTCCCAGCGATTCCACGCCCGGTCCCCGCATCGCTCACGCGATACACCGAATTTGGCTTCTCCGTACCGGCATCAACCGAGTGACGCCAAGTAAGGCTGCGCGGGAAGTGCGGCGCCGTTTCGATGGTCGGGTGCAAGCAGACAGTGGCGGCCCTTGCTTCACTTCGTTTGCCCTGGCCTGTTCTCTCTCGCGCATAATCCCATTCGCTCCCGCTCGTCTGAGCGGTGAGGGTGGTCGCCTTCGTCGGGCTCCAAAACGGCTCAGGTTAGCCCGTTCGGTCTGAGCCTTCCCCCGTCCGGTGGGACGGCGCTGAAAGTGCTGAATTGCCCACGAGGCCGCCGGATTCGAAAGCGGGCCGGCATCAGCCGTCGGGGGGCCAGACAATCTCCAGACAGTTTATCCTTCCTCGACGAGCTTCATCCCCATCAAACGGCTTAGG
>JALORT010000001.1 GCA_025458755.1 Methylotetracoccus sp. | reverse complement strand
CTGGCCACCCTGGTCGTGAATAACATGCGCGGCATCATCAAGGTGGTCGCGGTGAAGGCGCCGGGCTTCGGAGACCGCCGCAAAGCGATGCTGGAAGACATCGCGGTGCTGACCGGCGGCACTGTCATCTCCGAAGACGTAGGTCTCAGCCTCGAGAAGGTCACGCTGGACGATCTGGGCACGGCCAAGAAGGTGCAGATCACCAAGGACAACACGACGGTGATCGACGGGGCTGGCACCAAGGAACAGATCCAGGGCCGTGTCGCGCAGATCCGCCGTCAGATCGAAGAGACCACCTCGGACTACGACCGCGAAAAACTGCAGGAGCGGTTGGCCAAACTGGCGGGCGGTGTCGCCGTGATCAAGGTCGGTGCCGCGACCGAAGTCGAGATGAAAGAGAAAAAGGCACGGGTCGAGGATGCCCTGCACGCCACCCGCGCGGCGGTTGAAGAAGGGGTCGTGGCTGGCGGCGGCGTCGCACTGGTTCGTGCATTAACGAAGCTGAAAGGTCTGACCGGCCTGAACCACGATCAGGATGTCGGCATTTCGATCCTGCGCCGTGCGCTGGAAGAACCCCTGCGCCAGATCGTTGCCAACTCGGGTGACGAGCCCTCGGTCGTGCTGAACAAGGTTTCGGAAGGCACTGGCAACTTCGGTTACAACGCGGCGACCGGCGAGTTCGGAGACATGGTGGCGATGGGGATTCTGGACCCGGCCAAGGTCACCCGCACCGCGCTGCAGAATGCGGCATCGGTGGCCGGGCTGATGATCACCACCGAAGCGATGATCGCCGAAGAGCCGAAGGACGAGTCCCCGATGCCGGGCGGCGGCATGGGAGGCATGGGCGGCATGGGAGGCATGGGCGGTATGGGCGATATGATGTAAGCCCTGCCAGGAGGTTTGATCGGTCCAGCGTACGCCTTGCGTTCTCTGCGGCTGAACTTAAGATAAGCCTCGGCGTTGTCCGCCGGGGCTTTCTTTTTTTCGCAGCGCTGGGCCGGATATCAAGCGCGAGGGCGAACTCGCGTCTTTGCCTTGGGACCTGAGTGCCGGTAGATTTCGGCGGCGTTGGGTCATCAGCGAGCCCCGGCGCGAAACCCCCTTGATGCAGCGCCACGTCGATTTAGGAGTGATCCTCAACGACCGGACATCTGAATCCACGTCACGGATTCTCCCGATCCAGTCCGCAGAGTGCGGCGAGCAGGCCGCTCGCGGTGAGGTCGGAGGGATTAGCAGTGGGGAGGAGTGGTGGGCGACGTGCCCTACCGGCGAGACCTCGGAGGTGGACAAGCACTGCCGGATTCCGGACAGCATGACGGTGAGGGTGGGCCCGGTCGACGACCGCGAGCGGTTCTACGTGACCGAACGGGGGGTTACTCTGATCTCCCCGGAGATGCTGGGTCAGCGGAGCCCACGCCCGGGGGAAAGCCGGCATCGGCTTGGTTCGCTACATCATGAACCTGAACGGGCTGGCGAGGAGGCCTTGAGGGCCGTCAGGTCTTCTTCGGTCAGTGTTTCCCTTTCTAGCAGAAGCTTGGCGCCGCGCTCAAGTACGTCCCGCTGTCGTTCGAGGACTCCGCTCGCTTTTTCGAAGGCGCGGGTCACGATCTCCCGCACCGCGCAGTCGATTTCCCGTGCGGTTTCTTCGCTGAATTCGCGCCGCATTTCCGGAACGGCGGAACCGCCTAGGAAGGTCGGCCGTTCGGCTTCGTAGGCGACGTGCCCGAGCTTCTCGCACATGCCATAACGCATCACCATGCTGCGTGCGATATCGGTGACCTTGGCGAGATCGTCGGCTGCGCCGGTGGATAGATGTCCGAAGACGATCCGTTCCGAGGCGCGTCCGCCCAGCAGCACGGCCATCTTGTCTTCCAATTCCTCCCGGGTCATCAGGAAACGGTCTTCGGTGGGGCGCTGGATGGTGTAACCCAGCGCACCGATGCCACGCGGAATGATGGAGATTTTGTGTACCGGGTCCACGCCAGGCAGGGACAGGGCGACCAGGGCATGCCCCATCTCGTGGTAGGCGACGATGCTGCGTTCGTTGGCATTCAACAGCCGGTTCTTCTTCTCCAGCCCGGCCACGATGCGTTCGATCGCCTGCGTGAAATCGTCCAGAGTGACGGCATCGGCGCCCCGCCGGGTCCCCAGAAGGGCCGCCTCGTTCACCAGATTGGCGAGATCGGCGCCGGAAAATCCGGGGGTCAACGCGGCGATTTTTTCCGGATCCACGTCCCCGGCCAGACGCACCTTTTTGAGGTGCACGCGCAGAATTTGTACCCGCCCGATCTTGTCGGGCCGATCCACCAGCACCTGGCGATCGAAGCGGCCCGCGCGCAGCAAGGCTGGATCGAGAATCTCGGGGCGGTTGGTGGCGGCGAGCAAGATGAGCCCCGCCGTGGGATCGAATCCGTCCATCTCCGAAAGCAGCTGATTGAGGGTCTGCTCCCGCTCATCATGTCCGCCCACGCCCGGGAAAGCGCCGCGCGCCCGACCAAGGGCATCCAGTTCGTCGATGAAGATGATGGCGGGCGCCTGTTGCCGAGCCTGCTCGAACAGATCCCGTACGCGGGCGGCGCCGACGCCGACGAACATCTCCACGAATTCCGAGCCGTTGATGGAAAAGAACGCGACCCCGGCTTCACCGGCCACGGCACGCGCCAGCAGCGTCTTGCCGGTGCCCGGTGGCCCCACCAACAGCACGCCCTTGGGCACATGGGCTCCCAGCCGACCGTAATCCTTCGGCCGCTTCAAAAAGTTGACGACCTCCTTCAGTTCCTCCTTGGCTTCGTCCACGCCGGCGACGTCGTCGAAGGTGACGCCGGTATCGGTCTCCATGTACACCTTGGCCTTGCTCTTGCCGATCGAGAGAAACCCCCCGCCCCCGCCCATGCGCTCAGCGAACCGGCGCATCACGAACATCCAGATGGAGAAAAAGACCAGCGCGGGGATGATCCAGGAAAGCAGATCGCGCAGCCAGGTGCTTTCCACCACCGCGCCAAATTTTACATTGTATTGTTCCAGGTCTTTCGCCAGATCGGGATCGACCCGCACGGCGACGAACTGCTTTTGGCCACTGGGCCTGGACTCCCTGAATGCGCCCCGGACGGTATTGCTGAAAATCTGGACATCCTCGATCTCGCCGTTTTTCAGCGCCTGCTGGAACTCGCTGTAGGTAATGTGCTCCACCTGCTGGCTGGCGACCCATAGCTCGTGCAACCACATGACCGCCAGCAAGGCCATGATGAAATACCAGAGGTTGAACTGCGTTTGCGTGTTCATCCCGTACTCATAAGGTTGCCTCGAAAGCCGCTAGGAGAACCCTCTCTCGCTGCCGCCCGAGCGAAGAGAAGCAGCATGTCGCTGGGAGATCGGACTTCAGGCTCATTTATCCCGCGGATGTCTCACTGGCCACCACCAGAACATCACGCTCCGCCTCATAGATGACATGCTTGGTTACGCTGCCGAGCAGGGCCACGTCCGTTTCGGCTTGCCCGTGTTTACCGACGGCAATCAGGTCGGGACGGAGCAACCATGATTGCTCGAGGATGACTTTCGGCGGATAACCGTATTCCACAATGGGCGTTATTCGGCCCGCCTCGGATCCAGCCGATTTTTCAAGGAAGTCATCGAGCTGCTGGCTTGCCTTTTGCACGGATTCGGAGTGCAACCGGTGAATCAGTTCTTCCGGAACGCCCGCCTCCTTTAGGCTTCCTTCAAACGGCACCTCGACCGCGTGCAACACCCGGACCGCCGCTCGTGGCTCGATGCATAGCGCCGCCGTGAGCGCCCGGCGGCTCGCCGCGGAAAAATCCACCGACACCAGGACTTTTCGGTAGGGTGCAGGATCTTCCGCTTTCACGATCAGCACCGGATGGTTCCCGGTACGCAACACCCGGGCGGTGGTCGTGCCGAGCAACTGGTCCTGCAGGAAATGCTCACCATGGGCGCCCAACACCACCAAATCGGCGTTGTGGTCTCTGGCACGCGCATTGATCTCCAGGTGTGGCCGGCCGAGACTGACGCAGTGATCGACCGTGATGCCGTAATGCGACGTCAGCAGATCGGCCAGGGTTTTCATGCGCGCGCCGACCGAATTCACCAACTGTTGTCCGGTTTCCAGCGAATAGTCGTCGACCAGCCGCTTCAAGGTTTCCAGCGGCAACCAGCTCACGACCTGCAGCAGATCCAGCGTACATTGGTGCCGGTGTGCCAGCATCGCGGCGCGTTTCACCGCGCGATTCGCATAACCCGAAAAATCGGTCGCCACCAGAATGCGTTGCAGACTCTTCATCGTCATGACCCGCTCTGCGTTGGAAAATGATCTCGCCTCCAAGCTAATCGATCACCGGGTCAGGCCATCTGCTACCGCGCAAACGATCCGCGACGAGACTTTCCGGTCCCATGCAATGCCAACCTTTGACCAGGACTATCACGCCGGATCGAAGAGGGGGAAGCAAGGTTTGCACTATGGCCGCCTCACGATGGGACAAGTGGCGAACGCCTTTCCCGAAACCTTCCCCAGCGAGCCGTGCGAGGTTGCATCCCGTGACGCACAAAAGAAGGTCCGACGCCCGCCGCGCCGCCGCCTGTCGGGCCCCCCCCGCGGCGCAACACTGCGGTTTCAATGCCCCGTTCGGGTCGTACCGCCCAGCGCCGGACAGTTTGTTGCTCGGCATAGCCGACAAGGACGAGAGATTGGCGTTATAGGTGTCACCGATGATACCCGCGCCATTGGCGGCCCTTCGGGACTGCAGGTGCAGCGCCAGCGAACGAACAGCTGCCAAACCCGCTGCGATCGATTCCGGCTCAGTGCCCCGAACAGACCACCGCCGTGGCTAAGGCCTTCACGGCGTTAACATGGCTGATTAGCGTCGGACAGGTTTCGATCCAGCTCCATGACGATTCGATGGTTAGCATACCGTCGTCGAACCGCTGCCGCCAGTTTCGCCGACAATTTACACTCGGGTTGAAGCCGAACCGCAAGCACACGCCTTGTTACTCCAGATCGTCAGGCATTCTTCGTCGCCGTTCAGCACCGCGACGCCATCGTGATGCATCAAGGGGTGGGCTCAAAAATCAACTGCAATATCCCGAGGATGACGGTAAGGTGTTGCGATCGGAAAAGTAGCACGAGCCGTTGACGTCCGAGGCACGGGCGACGGTGATGTCAAAATCGGTGGGGGCGGAACCCGACCGCCAAACGGTCGGCCAGCGGCGCCAGCGCCGGGCAAAGCATCATCCAGCCGGGATGTTGTACCGCGCCTGCATCGAACCGTTCGGTGACGACCACCGGCCGCCCCAGCCAGCGGGACAGATCGGCGGCATTGTCCATGCGCGGATCACCGCAAGCGTCGATCCGGTTCAAGACCACACCCACGAGGGCCAAGCCTCGGCGTTTGATCGCCTCCACGGTCAACAGGGTATGCCCGATGGTGCCCAACCGATCCGCCGCCACTAGCAGAACCGGCAAAGGCAGCGCAGCGGCGAGATCAGCGTTGAGCAGGCCTGGTGCCAGCGGGGAATAGAAGCCCCCGGCACCTTCCACCAGCAGGAAATCAGTCTCGGCCACTCCTTCGAGGCAAGCTGCTCGCACATCGTCCAGAGCGAGACTCATACCTGCCAACTCCGCCGCCCGTTCCGGGGACAGGGCCGGTTCCAGGGGGTAAGGACAGATGCGCTCCAGGGGTTCGTCCGTGCGGGCAGCGGCTCGCAGTGCTCGGGCGTCCTCGGGCACGAGACGGTTCCCTTCCCGCTGGCAGCCGGACTCCACCGGCTTGCGGGGGCGCACGATCAGATTCCGCTCCGCGAGCAGGCGGGCCAATGCGGCGGCGATCTGGGTCTTGCCAACACCGGTGTCGGTGCCGGTCACGAACAGGCCCCGCGGAACGCGTTTAGCCATTAGAAAAGCCCTCCTTCATTCTTTTCATCGAACAGGACCCTTATGGAACATGGTGGGGTCTCTGAGTCCGGCCGTCACCTCCACTGGTCGATGAGAAACAGGTCATAGTGCTCGGCGAATGAGCGGAGCCCCTCGCCAAAGGATGGTCGTGGCGGTACGTCCGAAGCCGCGACTGCCGGTAGGCAAGACGCTTGGATCTGTCTCTGTTGCGTTTCTTTCAAATCATGACGTGTCATTGCAGAGGGTCTCGGTAGCGTTGTAGCCAAATCGTCCAGATGATCGACCCGCTTCAGCCCGTATTCCTCATCCCGGCCGCGATGGCGTTGATGGTGTGCATCAGCGGCTGCATCCACCGCGTTTCCACCGGGTTTTCCGCGCCCGCCGCCCGCACCCGGCGCAGGAGCACGACCTGGATGTAATTCAGCGGGTCCAGATAGGCACGGCGGCGATTCAGCGAAGCAGCCAGCGTCGGGTTTTCCGCAAGCAGCCGGTCGGTGTCGGCGATGTCCAGAATCCAGTCGACACAGCGCTGATATTCGTCAGCGATCAGGCCGTGAATGCGCTGGCCCGTCCCCGGGTTGACGCACAAATCGGCGTACTCCTTGGCGAGGCTCATATCGGCTTTGTTCAGCGCCATCTGTGCGTTGCTCAGCAGATTGCGGAAGAACGGCCAGTCTCGGTACATCGCTTGGAGCTTTTGCAGATGCTCAGGCCGGCCGGCGCACCAGGTCGATAGGCTGGCGCCGATGCCGTACCAGGCGGGAAGGGTCTGCCGCGATTGCGACCAGGCGAACACCCAGGCGATGGCGCGCACCGACTGCTTGGAGCGATCCTGTTGCTTGCGGTGGGAGGGGCGCGAGCCGATCTTGAGTTGGCCGATCTCAGTCACCGGCGTCGCCTCGTAGAAGTAGTCCAGAAACCCGGCGGTTCGCTCGGTGAGTTCCCGGTAGGAATGCTCGCCGATCCGCGCCAGTTCCCCCATCGCGGCCAGATCGTCCGGGCGATCTTCCATCATCGGCTGGACCAGGCATACACTGGCCTTGAGCAGGCCGGTCACGCCCATCGTCAGCTCGTAGGTGGCGGTTTCCATGTTGTTGTAGCGGTAGAACAGCATCTCACCCTGCTCGGTAAACTTGACCTGCCCGCGCACGGTGCCGGGCGGCTGCGCCAGGATGGCTTCATGGGTGGGGCCGCCGCCCCGCCCCACGGTACCGCCGCGGCCGTGGAACAAACGGCATGGGAGGCCGCGTTCCTCGGCGATGGCGATCACTTGCCGCTGAGCGCGGTACAGCCCCCAGCTCGAAGCCAGGATGCCGCCGTCCTTGCACGAATCCGAGTAACCCAACATGACTTCCTGTCGCTTGCCCGAGGCGTCGAGCAATGCCCGATACACCGGAAGATCGAGCAGCGTGGTCAATACCGCCTCGATATGATCGAGATCGGCGATGGTCTCGAACAAGGGACTGACCCCGAGCTGGCAATGCCAGCAGCCGCCGATGCGGCCGGCCAAACCAGTCTGCGCGGCCAGCAACATGACCTCCATCACATGACTGGCGGCGTGGGTCATGGAGATGACGTACCGGCCGAAGCAGTCCGGGCCAATTTCCCCCTGCATGCGAGCCATCACCTGAAAGACAGCGAGGGTTTCACGGGTGGCCTCGGACAACTCGGCAGGGTCGTAAACCAGACTCCAGGAAGCGGCGATAGCCCCGCTCAACGTTTCCAGGCGCTGCGCCTCATCCATGGCGCGATAATCCACGGATCGTGCGGCCCCCAGTATTTCCGCCACCGCTTCGGTATGGCGGCCCGATTCCTGGCGCAGGTCCAACTGCATCAAGTGGAAACCGAAGGTCTCGACGAGGCGGATCAGATCCTGCAATTCCAGCGCCGCGATCGCCGCATCGCCATGCCCGCACAAGGATTCGCGAACCGTCAAAAGATCGGCCATGAAGGCGGCAGCATCCGTGTAGGCGTGCGTGTCATCCCATACGTCTGCTCCTTGCAAATGCCGCTCGACGCGCGCCAGAGCCCGCTCCATACGGTATTTCATAAGCGTTAGCTTATGCCGATACGGCTCTTGCAGATAGGGCTCTTCGAGAGGCAGTGCCGTTTCTCCCAGCTCCGAACGGTCGGCTTCGAGGCTGGCCACGAACGCCGCCGTTGGTTGGCATAAGCCGTACGAGTGGGAGAGTTGTCCGCGCAGTTCGTCCAGCCGTCGGACGTATTCCTGCAAGATCGTCCACGCTTGCAGGCGGAGCGCCAACACGGTGGTCTCCGGTTTGACATTCGGGTTGCCGTCGCGGTCGCCGCCGATCCAGGAGCCGAACTGCATAAAACTCGGGATGCGGATCTGCCGGGCCGCCGTCTCACCATAGACATCACGTAGCGAACGCTCGAAGTTACGGTAGACCCGCGCGGTCGCCTGAAACAGCGACAGGGGGAAGAACGCCAAGCCCGCGTCGATTTCGTCCTCCACGCTCATGCCGAAGGCGCGGACTTCGTCCGTCTTCCAGAGTGCCTGAATCTGGCTGTAGAGTCGCTCCAGCGCTTCCTGCTTGAAGTAACCTCTGACGCGCGGATCATCCAGTTTCTCGTAAGTGAGGAAGACACCACGCAGTGCGCCCTTGATGGCGCGACGTTTGGCTTCGCTGGGGTGAGCGGTCAGCACCGGCACGTAGAGCAGTTCATCGAGCAGGACCTGGAACTTCTCCGGCGTCAGTCCGGATTGTTTCAGCGTCAGCAGGGTATCGTGGAAAGAGCCCGGCCAATAGTGGCCTCCGCGTTCGGCCTGACGGCGCCGCAGGCGGAGGTAATGGAATTCCTCCGCCAGGTTGACCAGACTGGAATAGCGATTGAACGCCCGTACGACCTGACCGATCGTCTCAGGCTCCAGTCGTTCGATCACTTCGATCAATTGACGCCGCCGGGTTTCACCCCCCTCGCGGCGCAGGCCGACGTAGCCCCGATGCAACCGTTCCACCGTGTCGGCGACCTCCGGTCCGGCCTGCGCTGCCAATACGTGCTCCAGCACTGCGCCTAACAAGCGAATGCTGCGACGCAATTCTTTGTCTGTAGAAGGCGTGTCCAACGGGATATTTGCTTGAGTTTATTGCGTTCTTAAAGGTTCGTGCGAGGGCATCGTCCTAGTCCTGACCACAGGGCAGTGTGCTGCCCTGTCCGCTCAAGTGCCGGCCGCGCGACGCGCGTTGCCGCCCCAGGCGTGTTGGCGAAAAACGCCGTGCAGGCTTTCCCAATCGAGCACCACCTCACCCCCCGCCGCCCGGTGCTGCTGTTCCCAGTTGACCAGCAAGTCAAGGCAGGCATGATCGATGAAGCTCAGTTCGTCAAAATGCACGTCTACCCGCGCGGCGGGACGTACGTTCTCCAAGACAGCCGCCAGTTGCGGCAGACGCATGAAGGTGGCGGCGCCTATGAGATGAATGATGGTGACGCCGGTGTCCGGATTGTCCTCAAGTTGCACGTCGAGGTGCGAGAACGAGTACAGTAGTCTGGCGAGCGCCAGCCCGATCCCCACGGCAATGCCCGTCAGCAGGTCCACCATCACCACGGTGCCCAGGGTCGCCGCATAGATGCCGGCTTCCGCCCGATCCTGCAGCCAGAGAATCCGGGCCACTTTGAGCTTGGTCAGCTTGATTCCCGTGTACACCAGGACCGCCGCCAGACCGGCAACCGGGATCAGACTCAGGACGGCAGGCAGCAGCGTGATGAAGACCAGTATCCAGACACTGTGCAGGATCGTGGAGAGCCGCGTGCGGGCCCCGGCCAACACGTTGGCTGAACTGCGGACGATGACCCCGGTGATCGGCAGCACGCCCAACACCCCACAGAGAATATTGCCGGCGCCCTGGGCCGCCAGTTCCCGGTCGTACTTGGTGCGCGGCGCATGCCGCTGCATCGAGTCGACCGCCGTGGCGGTCAGCAGTGATTCCGCGCTGGCCACGAAGGCCAGGGAGAGTCCCGCCAGCCAGATCGCGCCTTCCGTCAGTCGGTGGAGCCCTGTCCCGGTCGGCCAGCTGACTACGTCGATCAGTCGGTCGGGCACCGGAACGTACTTAACGTTCAATTCGAGCAGCGAAGCAGCGACCGTCGCGACGACGACGCCGATGAGCGGCGCCGGCAGCAGCTTGAGTTTCTTCGGCGCGAAGACAGTCCACAGCATGATGGTCGCGACGGTGAGTAGACCGATCAGGGCCGCGGGGCGATGGACGGGCTCCGAAATCCCTTTCCACACCGCCTGCGGCAGCGACCAGAGATTGATGAGGCCACCGAATTCCTTGCCGGTCCCCGGCGGCACATCGTCCACCATGACATGGAACTGCGAGGCGAAGATCAGCACGCCGATGCCCGCCAGCATGCCCTGAATCAGCGCGGGGGACACGGCGCGGAACACTTGCCCGAAGCGCAACACGCCGGCCGCAAGCTGGATCAGTCCGCCCAGCAGCACGATCAGGCCCAAGGCCTCGAAACCGTGCTCCTGGATGAACATCGCAACCATCACCGCCAGCCCGGCCGCCGGCCCGCTCACCTGCAGTGGACTGCCGGACAAGGGCCCCACCGCGATCCCGCCGATGATGGCGGTGATGAGGCCGACCGCCGCCGCTTTGTCGATCGGTACGCCGGAGGCAATG
Organism: Methylotetracoccus sp.; assembly: GCA_025458755.1. Classification (GTDB taxonomy): domain Bacteria; phylum Pseudomonadota; class Gammaproteobacteria; order Methylococcales; family Methylococcaceae; genus Methylotetracoccus. The sequence continues at coordinate 13,261 of JALORT010000001.1, read as the reverse complement.
GCGATACCCATCGACAGCGGCAGCGCCACCAGGAAGACCACAATCGAGGCGAGCAGGTCCTCCTGCCACGTCGAAAATGGGTTTCGGCACCCTGCGGACGCCGCTTTGCTGACTGTTGCACTTCGCATCACTGAGCCCTCGTTACCGTCTCGATGGGGCAAATTTTCGCTTCTTCAGAACAATCTGTGGATGAACTGGGGTCCGCGTAGAGCGCCGAGAGTAGGGTACAAGGCAACTTCCGCCGATACGGGCTGGCCGGTTGACCCGGCTGCGACTATCGAATCAGCCGTAAAGCTAACTCAGGACAGCGCGCCAATAAGGCCCAAGCTATTGGTTCCAACACCGCCGATGGCGGAGAAATTGACCGAAACGCGATTCGGTTGATCAAAATGAAGGATCGGATGACGTCCGGACTGTGGGATCGCCACGGTGGCTGGCGGGGACATGATCTTGGACAAAGCTGAATGTTTTTCGCTGTTCTGCGACCGGAGTCGAGCCGCGAGTCCGCAGCACTTCCGGCCGGTCGTCGGTCATCCTAGGCCTTCGGCGGACCGTAGTAACCTCTTGTTGCCCGGTCGGTCTGCAGCAGCAGTCGGGCACCTTCGATCACGTGGGGATGCAAGCCTTCGGCGCCGCGCTCGATGTGCGCCAGCAAACCCTCCCGCATGCGCGGGTCCCAATAAGTCCTGAGGTGATTGCGAATGCCCTCGGCGCGACGGGCGCGAGGATACGGCGCGAAGAAGTCGCCGATTTGATTCGCCATCGTGATCAGCCGGTTCGTGTCGAGGACGGTTTCGCCCATCGCCTCGGGGTACGCGAGCTCAGCCGTCATCATGCCGTGGCCTCCTCGACAGCGGCGGTCTCGTTGCGGCACGCTGCCGCCCGCTCCTGAGGAGCGGCAACGCGTGCGACCTCGACCGCGGTCACTTTGTACTCGGGGCAGTTAGTGGCCCAGTCCGACAGGTCGGAGGTCAGTACGTTGGCCTTCGACTGGGCATGATGGAATGTGGTGTAGACGATGCCCGGATTCACGCGCTGCGAGAATTTGGCGCGCAGTCGGGTGGAGCCGAACTTGCTGGTGACGGTGACCAGTTCGCCGTCTGCGATCCCGCGCGATTTCGCGTCCTCCGAGTGGATCTCCAGCAGGTCCTCCGGGTGCCACAGCGAGTTCGCCGTGCGCCGCGTCTGAGTGCCGACATTGTACTGACTGAGGATGCGGCCGGTGGTAAGGAGCAGCGGATAGCGGTCGCTGATCCGCTCCACCGTGGGCACGTACTCGGTTAGCATGAAGGTGCCGCGGCCGTTGGCCCGGGGGAAGCTCACCTTGTGCAGCACCTCCGTACCTTCGGGCGCATTCTCGTCACAGGGCCATTGCGCCGAGCCGATGCGGTCGAGCAACGCAAAGCTCAAGCCTTTGTAAGCGGGCGACAGACGCGCGATCTCGTCGAGGATCTCTCCGGCGTGCGCATACTGAGCGGGATAGCCTAGGGCATTCATCAGTTTGACGACGATCTCCCAGTCCTGGTGGCCGGCCAAAGGCTCCACCACCTTCCGCACTCGGTTGACGCGGCGCTCAGCGCTGGTGAACGTACCTTCCTTCTCCAGCGATGAACTGCCAGGAAGGAATACATGGGCGTACCTGGACGTCTCGTTCAGGAACAGGTCTTGGAGCACCACGCACTCCATGTTCCGCATCGCGGCGATCACGTGCTGCTGGTTGGGGTCGCTCTGGACCGGGTCCTCGCCCATGATGTACATGCCCCGGAAGTGGCCCGTCAGAGCAGCGTCGAACATGTTCGGCAGCCTGAGGCCCGGCTCGTCGTCCAAGGTGACGCCCCAGTCGCGCTCGAACGACCCGCGTACGTCCGGATCGGTAACGAAGCGGTAGCCGCTGAACACGTGCGGCCAGCTGCCCAGGCAGCTGCCGCCCTGCACGTTGCCCTGGCCGCGCAGCGGGTTCACGCCGACGCCCTCGCGCCCTAGCATGCCGCACGCCAGCGCGAGGTTCCCGAGGCACATGACGCCGGTCGAGCCCTGCGAGTGCTCGGTGACGCCGAGCCCGTAGTAGATCGCGCTGTTGGGACCGCCGGCATAGAGACGGGCCGCGCGCCGGATGTCTTCGGCGGCGATTCCAGCCTCGGGCCCAATGCGCTCGGGCGCGTAGCGGTCGCTGCTGACCAGCGCCGACCAGCCTTCGAACTCGTCCCACTCGCAGCGGTCGCGGACGAAGCGCTCGTTGAACAGCCCCTCGCGGACGATGACGTGGGCGATGCTGTCGAGCACAGCGACGTTGGTTCCGGGCCGCAAGGCAAGATGTACCGTCGCCCGGCAGTGGGCCGAATCGACGGTCTCGGTATGGCGCGGATCAATGACGATGAGCGTTGCACCCTGGCGAACCCGGCGCTTGATCAGCGAGCCGAATACCGGATGGCCCTCGGTCGGATTAGCGCCGACGACCATGATCACGTCGGCCTGCAGGATGGAATCGAAGTGCTGGCTCGCGGCACCCCACCCCACGGTGGCGGAAAGGCCGAACTGCGTGGGCGAGTGGCAGATGCGGGCGCAGTTGTCGATGTTGTTGTTGCCGAGGACCGCTCGCGCGAGCTTCTGCACCAGGAAGATCTCCTCGTTGGTGCAGCGCGAGCTTGATACGGCGCCCACTGACTTTTTTCCGTACTTGGCCTGGATACGCCGGAGCTCGCTTGCCGCGTGCCGGATCGCCTCGTCCCAGCCGACCTCTCGCCAAGGTTCTTCGATGGAGCGGCGGATCAGCGGCGTGCGGACCCGATCCGGGTGCTGGTAGTAGTCGAATGCGAAGCGGCCCTTGACGCAGCTATGGCCGTGATTGGCCTTGCCTTCCTTCCACGGTATCATCCGGACCACGCGCCCTTGGTACGTCTCCGCCTTGAAGCCGCAGCCGACACCGCAGTAGGCGCAGGTCGTGATGACGCTGCGATCGGGCTTGATGGGGTTAGCCATGACGGTAGCCTCCTTCGAACAAACTTTTCTCGATCAGCGCCTGCGAGGGGCAGGCCTGCACGCAGGCACCGCAGCTGACGCACTCCGACTCGAAAAACGGCTGGTCTTGGCCGGCCACGATGCGCGACTCGAAACCCCGTCCGTCCACCGTCAGGGCGAAGGTGCCCTGGATCTCCTCGCAGGCGCGGACACAGCGGCTGCAGACAATGCACTTGGCCGGGTCGAACAGGAAATAGGGGTTGGAGACGTCGACCGGGCTGTGCAGATGGGTTTCACCCTCGCCGTACGGGTGCGAACTCACGCCACATTGGCGCAGTGTTTCGTGGAACTCGCTCCAGCCGCCTTCAACGTCTTCGGCGGGGAAGTCCGACAGATAGAGCTCCAGGACGCCGCGCCGGAGAGCGCTCAGCTTCTCACTGTCGGTACGTACCACCATGCCGTCCTCAACCAGGGTCGTACAGCTCGCGGGGTAGCCCCTGCGTCCTTCCACCTCAACCAGGCAAACCCGGCAACTGCCGAAGGCCTCCAGTGTATCGGTCGCGCACAGCTTGGGCACGGCCTTGCCCGCCACAGCCGCCGCAAGCATGACCGAACTGCCGCTCGGCACCGTGACAGGCACGCCGTCAATGGTCAGGCTCACATTGACCCCGTCTCTGGGCGGGGTTCCGAGATCGATGCCATCACGCAGCTCACGCAGTTCCGACCACATGGCAGTTTCTTTACTCCTCATTGCATACGCTGGGTTGCTGGATCTCGCCGGTAGACGGTCGAGAATGTAACCCCGGGTTCACGGGGCCATCCGGCGTGCGTGCCGACGGCGATGGTCGGGGGCCGTGCCGGACGGACAACTTCGACACCATAGCGTGGTGACGTTTGCACGTCCAAATTTCCGAGTCGACCACCGGGTGCGTACGCGGATTTTTCATCACGATGCACCGTGTGGCTTCGGCGTGGGCATGCCACTCCGTCATCGCTGGGCAGTCGCGGCTCGAGGGTGGCTCCAACAGCCCCTTCGTGGCGCCGCGGTGCGAATGGCCGCAAACAATGACGACTTTGACGCCCAAGCCCGCCACCGCGAATTCGATGGGGGCCGCCTCGCCGCCGTGTACCGCGCCGTAGGGCGGCACGATATTGCCGGCATTGCCCAGGATGAACAGCTCAGCAGGCTCGGTCTGGGTCAGCAGATTCGGATTGATGCGGGAGTCCGAACGGGTGATGAACAGGACATCGCGGCCCTGCTCTTGCGCCAGGCGCCCGGGCAATTCACGCCGCTTGCGGAACAGCTCGGTCTGAATATGGTGGAGGTCCCGCAGCGGTTTCTGCATGGGTTGTTACGGATGCATGATGGGTATGCATAAGGGAGAGTACATGGGATCGCCGATGCCGTAAAATTGGATATATCGATTCATTGGATCGGTTTTAACGATACATCTTCGGCCATGGAACGATTGAACTATCAGCATCTTTACTACTTCTGGACTGTGGCCCGGGAAGGCAACGTGTCTCGCGCATGCGAGAAACTTCACTTGGCGCAGCCCACCATCAGCGGTCAATTGGCGGTGCTCGAACAGGCCGTCGGGGAGCCATTGTTCTGCAAAGAAGGGCGCAAACTGGGGCTGACCGATACCGGGAGGATCGTGTTCCATTATGCGGACGAAATCTTCACGCTGGGACGCGACCTGATCAATACCCTCAACGGCCGGCCCGGCAGACGGGGGCTGCGCCTCACCGTGGGTGTGGCGGATGCTCTGCCGAAACTAATCGCCTACCGCCTGATCGAACCTGCGCTCCGCCTCCCGGATCCGGTGCAGATTGTCTGCTACGAAGACAAAGCCGAACGCCTGCTGGCGGAGATTTCGCTGCATGGCATCGATCTGGTGCTGTCGGACGTGCCTGCCACACCTTCGACCGGCGCCCGCTCGTTCAACCATTTCCTGGGAGAATGCGGTGTGGCAGTATTCGGAACACAGGAAGTGGCGGCGCGCTACAGCGACGATTTCCCGCGCTCCCTCAACGGTGCACCGTTTCTGCTACCGACGCCGAGCACGGCGCTGCGGCGCTCGCTGGATCAGTGGTTCGATAGCGAAGGCATCAGCCCGAAAATTCAGGCGGAAATCGAAGACAGCGCCTTGATCAAGACTTTTGGCTCTGCCGGGGTAGGCCTATTTATTGCGCCGACGGCAGTGGAGAGGGAGGTGCAACGCCAGTATGCTGTCCATGTCATAGGCCGCATCGACGCCGTGCGGGAGCGTTATTATGCGATCACGGCGCGCAGGAAGCTGAAGCATCCGGCCGTCACCGTCATCTTGGACAACGCCCGCAGGGGACTGTTTTGAAGCCGCGCGCCGACAGCTCGATGATACCGCCGGGCCGCCCGACAGATTCGCCGATCGCAGCCGCCGATAAGTTCACCGCTGATGTTCCAAAAGACCAAGACCGCGACGCATGAAAGGTCCATGCCGCTGATGTGGCACGCCATGGAATCCCAAAGGGTGCTGGAGGCGCTCCACGGGGAGGCCGTCCATGGCCTGGCCGAGGCCGAGGCGGCCCGCCGGCGCGAGGCATTCGGCCCCAATCGGCTGACGCCGAAAAAAGGCAAAGCACCCTTGCTGCTGTTGCTGTCCCAGTTCCATCAGCCCCTGGTCTATATCCTGCTGGTCGCCGGGACGACCACCGTCTTGTTGGGCGAGTGGGTGGATTCCGGCGTCATTTTCGGTGTCGTCGTGCTGAACGCCGTCATCGGCTTCATTCAGGAGGCCAACGCCCTCAAGGCCATCGAAGCGCTTTCCCGCAGCCTCAGCGTATCCGCCACCGTGCTCCGTGACGGGGCGCGGCGTGTCATTCCCTCCACGGAGCTGGTACCGGGGGATATCGTGTTCCTGCAATCCGGGGACAAAGTACCGGCGGACCTCCGGCTGTTGCGCGTGAAGGAATTGCAGGTTGACGAGTCGGCGCTCACCGGAGAATCGGCGCCGGTGGAAAAGCGGGCCGAGAGCCTGCCGGCCGAAACACCCTTGGCCGACCACGGCAACATGGCCTATTCCACCACGCTGGTGACTTATGGCACCGGCCTCGGGTTGGCAGTTCAGATCGGCGACAGCACAGAGATCGGCCGCATCAATCAGATGATCGCTGCAGCGACGGAACTGGAGACGCCGCTCACGCAAAAGATCTCCCATTTCAGCAAATTCTTGATGTGGGTCATCATCGGCTTTGCCGCCGTGACTTTCCTCGTCGGACGGCTGCGCGGCGAATCGGTTCTGGACATGTTCATGGCCTCGGTGGCGTTGGCGGTGGCCGCGATTCCCGAAGGACTCCCGGCCGCCTTGACCATCACGCTGGCCATCGGCGTGTCGCGCATGGCCAAGCGCCATGCCATCATCCGCAAGCTGCCGGCGGTGGAAACCCTGGGCAGCACCACGGTGATCTGCTCCGACAAGACCGGCACCCTCACTCAGAATCAGATGACGGTGCAGACGGTCCACGCCGGAAACGAGCAGTTTGAGGTGACCGGCAGCGGCTATGCACCCGAGGGGGCGTTTCTACAGAATGGGCAAGCCATCGATCCCGGCGGCCATGATGCCTTGATGGAATGTCTACGGGCTGGTTTATTGTGCAACGATGCTCGGCTGGTCGGCGATACCGGAGACTGGCGTATCGAGGGCGATCCCACCGAGGGAGCACTGCTGGTTTCCGCGCACAAGGCGGGGCTCTACCAGACCGAGGTCGCAGAGGAACATCCCCGCCTCGACGCCATCCCCTTCGAATCCCAGCAGCAGTTCATGGCGACGCTGCATCACAACCGCGCCTTGGACGCCCGCCATATCTACCTCAAGGGTTCGGTGGAAAGCATCGTGAAGCGGTGCGATGCCGCTTTCGATGCCCGCATGGACAGGATTCCCCTGGACCCGAGGGCCGTTCACGGCCAGGTTGAAGACATGACCGCGCGGGGACTGCGCGTCCTGGCGTTCGCCCGCGGCGAGCGATCGGCGGACGACGACACGGTGGGGCGTCACGAGGTACGGGAAGGCCTGGTATTTCTCGGCCTGCAAGGCATGATCGACCCGCCGAGGCCGGAGGCGAAGCAGGCAGTGGCCGTCTGTCAGTCGGCGGGGATCCGGGTGAAGATGATCACCGGCGATCATCCCGGTACGGCAAGGGCCATCGCACGAGAACTGGGTCTGGCGCGGCCGGGACGGCTGCACCGGCTGTTCGGCATCGCGCCCTCCGGGCGAGTGCTCACCGGCGCCGAATTGCAGGCGCTGGATGTGGAGGCATATCGGGACGTGGTGGAACAGTGCGACATCTATGCCCGCGTCACGCCGGAACAAAAGCTTGCTCTGGTTCGGGCGCTGCAGGCGCGGGGACATGTAGTCGCCATGACCGGCGATGGGGTCAACGATGCACCGGCCTTGCGTCAGGCCGATATCGGTGTGGCGATGGGTAAGGCCGGAACCGAAGTCGCGAAGGAAGCGGCCGCGATGGTGCTGACTGACGACAACTTCGCCACCATCGAGGCGGCGGTGGAGGAAGGGCGCGGTGTGTTCGACAATTTGGTGAAGTTCATCATCTGGACCTTGCCCACCAATGTTGGCATGGGCTTGGTCATTACCGCCGCAGTGTTCGCCGGCGTGGCCGTGCCCGTCCTGCCGGTGCAGATCCTGTGGATCAACATGAGCACGGCGGTGTTGCTCGGGTTGATGCTGGCCTTCGAACCCAAGGAACCCGGCATCATGCGCCACCCCCCTCGCGATCCGGCACAACCGATCCTGACGCCGCACTTGGTATTCCGTATCGGCCTGGTCGGCCTCATGCTGTTGGCGGGCGCCTTCGGCTTGTTCGAGTGGGAACTCGCCCACGGCGAGAGCTTGACCGCGGCCCGCACGGTGGCGGTCAACGTATTTGTGTTCGGTCAGTTGTTCTACTTGTTCAACTGCCGTTCACTTCAGTATTCCATGTTCCATGTCGGCGTCGTTTCGAACCCCTGGGTGCTGTTCGGCGTGAGCGGCATGGCGGCATTACAGATCCTGTTCACGTATTGGCCGCCGATGAATCGGCTATTCCACAGTGGTCCGATCGGCCACGATGAATGGCTGCTGATTCTGACGGTCGGCCTCGCGATTTATGCGGTGGTCGGACTGGAAAAATGGATGGGCCGCCGACTCCGAGAGTTGAGTGCCGGGCGAGGCGCCCGGTGATCTGTTCGGACAGCCTGACTTCCGACCGTCGACGATGCTCTTGATCTGCATCACGCTTCCTTCAATTGCATGGGTGGTGAGGTGGCGCTGCCGACTGCCCAACCATCGGTCCTGGAGGGTCCTCCAGCCTTGGAGGTCTGGCCTACCCGCAAGCGGTTCAGCAGACCCCTTGTTGCGTTCGTTTCGTCCGGAGTTCTGGCGATGTTGATTGCTTGCGCGTTTGCCGCTCGTCCATGAACAATGCAATGCTGGATTTGTTTGCTACCGCGCCGCTCGGTCTGGAAACTCTGCTGGCGAGCGAGTTGTCCGCGCTCGGCGCGGCGGCGGTCAAGGAAAGGCGTTCCGGGGTGCAATTTCAGGGCTCGCTGGAACTGGCCTACCGAATTTGCCTCTGGTCCCGGCTGGCGAATCGCATCCTGTTGAAGTTAGCCGCCTTTCCGGCTGCAACGCCGGATGCCTTGTACGCCGGGGTTCGGGGTATAGACTGGCAGGATCACTTGCATGGGGAAGGTTCGCTGGCCGTCGATTTCGTCGCCCAGCATTCCGCAATCACCCATCGACTGTTCGGCGCACAAAAGGTCAAGGACGCCATCGTGGATCAGTTCACCGAGCGGAACGGCAGGCGACCGGACGTCCGTCTCGTGCAGCCTGACGTCCGCGTGAATGTGTACCTCGATCGGGATGAGGCGACGCTGAGTCTGGATTTGTCGGGGGAGAGCCTGCATCGTCGCGGCTACCGGCTCGCCGGAGGCGGCGCGCCGTTGAAGGAAAATCTGGCTGCGGCCGTGCTGATTCGCGCAGGGTGGCCGCACATCGCACAAACCGGCGGCGCGCTGTTCGATCCGATGTGCGGCTCCGGGACCCTGCTGATCGAAGCGGCCTTACTGGCCGGCGATGTCGCACCAGGGCTGCGACGGGACTACTTCGGTTTTCTCGGCTGGAAACGGCACGACCCCGTACTGTGGGACAGGCTTCTCGCCGAAGCCGAGGCGCGGCGGGAGATGGGTCGGCGTCGCATTCCGCGGATCGTCGGTCACGATATCGACCGCGATGCGGTACGATCCGCTTGGCAGAATATAGAGCGCGCCGGGCTGCTCGACCATGTTCACGTCGAACGCCACAGCGTCGGTGAGGCCCCGCCCGCATTGCCCGCGGGGTTGGTGGTGGTGAACCCGCCCTACGGTGAACGGCTGGGAGAGACCGAGGAACTCAATGGTCTCTACAGGAGCCTGGGAGCGATGCTGCGCGAGCACTTTCAGGGGTGGCGGGCCGCCGTATTGACCGGCCATCCGGAGATGGCGTTCAAGCTTGGCATTCGCGCACATCGCCAGTATGCGCTGTTCAACGGCACCATCCCGTGCAAGCTGTTCAATTTCGAGATCCTGCCGGAGCGCTATTTCACGCCGCACGCAGACGGTGCGGAGGACGAGTCCGGCCGCCAGTCGCGTGCGCTGTTGCGGCGTGCGGAACGGACCGAAGTGCTGAGCGAGGCGGCGGCGATGTTCGCCAACCGCCTGAAGAAAAATCTCCGCTACTACCAGCGCTGGGCCCGACAAAACGCCATATTCTGCTACCGGGTCTATGATGCCGATCTGCCCGAATACGCCGTTGCCGTCGATCTCTACCAGGGTGACGATCTCAGGGCGACGGTGCAGGAGTATCAGGCGCCTTCCACGATTGATCCGGAGCGAGCCGAACAGCGCTTGGCGGAGGCGCTCGCCGCAACACGGCAGGTACTCCAGATCGCCCCGGACCACCTGCACCTGAAGATCAGAAGGCGGCAAAAGGGTGCGAGTCAGTACGAGAAGCAGGCGGACACCGGGCATTTCGTCGAAGTGCTGGAGTCGGGTTATCGCTTTCTGGTCAATTTGCAGGATTACCTCGATACCGGCTTGTTCCTGGACCACCGCTTGACCCGGCAGCTGATCCGCGATTTGGCGCAGGGCAGGCACTTCCTGAACCTGTTTGCCTATACCGGCACTGCGACCGTCTATGCGGCTAAAGGCGGTGCACACAGTACGACCAGCGTGGATTTGTCCAAGACTTACCTCGATTGGGCAGCCCGAAACCTCGCATCGAACGGCATCGCGGGAGACGCGCACCGACTGGAGCGCAGTGATGTGCTGGAGTGGCTGCGGCGCGCCGGTGCGGAGCGCCGACGCTACGGGCTGATCTTTCTTGACCCGCCGACGTTTTCCCAATCAAAGGCGATGTCCGGTACGCTCGATGTGCAGCGAGATCACGTCGAATTGCTGCGGCGAACGTGCGAGCTGCTGGAACCCGGCGGCATTTTGATTTTCTCGACGAATGCCCGCCGGTTCAAGCTGGATCAGGAAGCGCTGCCGGGTTGGTCCATTGAAGACATCAGCGCCCGAACCATCCCGCGGGATTTCGCGCGCAATCCGCGTATTCATCAATGCTGGAAACTGCAGCGACAGGGGTAGACAGTGGAAAGACGGGTCCACATCCTGGTTTCGGGTCGGGTGCAAGGGGTCTGGTTTCGAGGGTCGACCGTGAAAGTGGCGGGCGCACTGGGTTTGGTAGGATGGGTGCGGAACCTGCCCGACGGTCGGGTCGAGATTCTGGCTCAGGGTCCCGTATCGAAGATCGACGAATTCATTGCCTGGTGCCGCATCGGTCCGCCGCGGGCTTCGGTCGAAAAGGTCGCCGTGCACGAGGAACCCCCCGGCGCTGAATTTTTCTCCTTTGCTCTTCGGCGCCCTTGAACGAGATCTGACGAGGACGGTACGGATGGGCTATGATCGGACATATTGCGTTGCGGGCGGACGGCTCGATTTGGCCCGCTGCGCGCTGTTTCCGGGTGGAGTGCCATCATGAACCGACGTTGTCGATTGCTTCTCTTGCTGTGGTGCGGGTGCTGGCTCGCCGACGCGTGGGCGGTTCCGCCGTCGCGGGCTACCGAATCAGCAACGGCGGTCACGGCGCCGGTCCGGGTCCACTACAAGGACCAACGGCTGTCCGATCTCGCGAAGGATCTCGAGCGGCGGAGCGGCATCGCGATTTCGGTGCCGTCCGAGCTTGCCGGCGACCGGGTCAGCCGCGACATCCAGGCGGCGGCCTGGTCGGACCTGGTAAAGCAAGTGTTCGATGGTTATGACTACGCCGCCGTTCTCGGCGACGATGGCGCGTTGCAACACATTTTCCTGCAGACGCGGGTCACGCGCACAGCGGAGCGGCCGCAAGGCGCTAAGGCGCCCATGCCTCGACGCAACCGGCGGGCGATGGCCGATCCGACGCCGACGGCCGGCAGCACGTTGCCGAAACGATTCCAAGGGCTCAATCCGGGGTCGGTCGTCCCGATCGAGATTCCGTTCCAGCGTCTCAGCCAGTTGAAGCCGGGGCAGAGCATCGCCCTCACCTTGGGTGGTGAGCCGTACCGTCTTTTTCACGACCGTCGATGGAGGCATCCGAACGGCGAGACGAGTTGGGTCGGTACCCTCGGTGGGCCCTCCGGTTTCTATCGCGCGGTGCTGACCTACGGCATCGATGGCAGTGCGGCGGGCCGCATCGCGACGCCTTCGGGCGTGTTCAAGATCGAGCAGGCCGACGGCCAGACCTGGGCGATCGAGATCAATGCGACGGGATTGCGCCCGGGAAGCCTCGAGGACGACCAACACGCAGACCGCACGGCCCGGTCAGCCGACGCCGGCCGGCATTTTACACCGGCCAGCCGAGACTCGCGCAGTACCGTCGACTTGATGGTTTTGTACGCCGCCGATTTGAATGATGGTCAGCCGGTCACGCGGGTGAATCACCTGATCGCACTCACGCAGCAGGCTTTCGTCGACAGCGATGTGTTCGTGGACTTGAGGCTGGTCCGCACGCAGCGGCTTGATGACGGCGGAAGTAAATCCAACCTCGATGCGCTGCAGGACCTGACGGCCAACCGAATGCCGCTGAATGTCGCCGCGGCGCGCAAGCAACGCGGCGCCGATGTCGTCGTCTGGTTGCGTCCTTTGGAGTCCTCGACGCAGGGAAACTGCGGGGTGGCTTGGGTCGGGGGGGCAAACGAACAGCCGCTATCGCCAGAGGTAGGGTTTGCGGTGGTGTCGGACGGCTACGACGGCCGTTACTACTGTCACGATTACACGTTCGCTCATGAACTGGGCCATGTCTTCGGCAATGGCCATGACAAGACTCCTCGGTCTCCGCCAGGCATTTTTCCGTTTTCTTATGCGTGGGGGATCTTCGGACGGTTCGCAACCATCATGAGCTATCTGGTGGACGAAGCCCCGTTGGTAGGCAAATACGCCAATCCTGAGATTGCCTGCACCCCGGACGGTCTACGCTGCGGCGATGCGGAAACGGCCGACAACGCACGGACGATCAACCTGACAGCCCCGACAGTTGCCGGCTTCATGGACAAGAGGGTTCGCTGAAGCCCATCGTTGCAGCACCCGGACGATGCCGACGGCGCCGGTGTTCCATCCCCGCTGGGTGAACTTAGGGCTTGGCCAGTCGGCTGCGGTACAATAGGGATGAAAATGAGTACAAGCGGAGTAGAGCGGATTTATGTTCAGTAAGGGTATGGAGATCGCCGGTTTCGATGATGAGCTGTGGGCGGCGATCCAAAGCGAAGAACAGCGGCAGGAAGATCACATCGAATTGATCGCCTCTGAAAACTATGCCAGTCCGCGCGTATTGCAGGCACAAGGCTCGGTGTTGACCAACAAGTATGCCGAAGGTTATCCAGGCAAGCGCTACTACGGGGGCTGCGAATTCGTCGATATCGCCGAGAATCTCGCGATTGAACGCGCAAAAACCCTGTTCGGTGCGGCTTACGCGAATGTTCAGCCGCACTCCGGATCGCAGGCGAACGCCGCGGTCTACATGGCGCTGCTGGAACCGGGTGATACGATCCTGGGTATGAGTTTGGCCCATGGCGGACATCTCACCCACGGCGCCAAGGTCAATTTCTCCGGCAAGATCTACCATGCCGTGCAGTACGGGCTGAACACCGCGACCGGACACATCGATTACGATCAGGTGGCCACCCTGGCCCGAGAATACCGCCCGAAGATGATCATCGCGGGTTTCTCCGCCTATTCCAGGGTCGTCGACTG
>JALORT010000488.1 GCA_025458755.1 Methylotetracoccus sp. | reverse complement strand
CGCACAGCCCGCTCCCAACGGACACCGCCCGCCGGTCATCTGACCGAAAACATGGAACAGCGGCAGCAGCGTCAGCACGGGATCGTCAACTCCCAACGGTACCGCCGCGGACACCGCTTCGAGGTTGGAGAGCAGATTGCGATGGCTCAGCATCACCCCTTTGGGATCGCCGGTAGTTCCGGAGGTGTAGATAATTTCTGCGAGGGAATGTCCATCGGCACCGGCTCCTTCCTCTCGCAACGCGACGCTACCGGTCGGTGCCGTGTCGATGGCGACGGCCGGCAGGGATGTCGCCGGCCACGGGCAGCGCGATGAATGCAGCACCATTTTGGGTTCTGCCGAGACCATCAGCCGGCCGATCTGGTTTGGTGTGCTCTTCGGGTTGAGCGGCACCACCACCCCTCCGTAGGAGGTGACGGCGAAGAAGGCAGCGACCCAGAACGGCGAGTTCTCAGCCATCAACAGCACACGATCACCCGGTGCGACGCCGTGCGAGCTGAGAACGCCGCCGAGCCGTTGCACCTCGTTGCGGAGATCATCGTGGGTCCAGCCAATCGTCCGGTAGCGGGGACGGTACTGAATCGCCAGCCGTGATCCAAAATTGCGGGTCTGTGTCGTTACGAACTCGCCGAGCGTCTTCATCAGCAGAGTGAGGCCAGATTGCAGGCGGTACGAATGCTCATCACCGCAATGTACTACAGAGCAGGGCCGCGGTCATCGGCCGCGAGGCGGCGAGTTGACCCCGTGCGTCTCCCGCCTTGGCGGGCCGAGATCCGATCCGGCTTGTTGTCGGAGGAAGACCATGCGTGGTGAACCGGCACGGGGCCGAAAGGATTGACGAAGGCGCCGCCGTTCCCCGATAGTGCGTCTGGCCGCAGCCGAACGCGCAACATGCAGCCGTTGGAGAGATCAACACGATGAACTCGCAGTTCCCGGAAGCCGTCGGTTGCCCCATCCAATGGGCCAAGTGTTGGGACAGACGAACCGACGGTATCGGCTATTTGCCTGGAATTATCCGCCGCCTCGATTACCTGAGCAGTCTGAACGTCACCGCGCTGTGGCTTTCACCGATCTATCCGTCGCCGATGCGCGACTTTGGCTACGACGTGGCCGATTACACCGCGATTCATCCCTGGTTCGGCACTCTCGACGATTTCGACCGGCTGCTCGACGCGGTCCATGTGAGGGGCTTGAGGCTGATTCTCGATCTGGTTCCAAACCACACCTCGGATGAACATCCATGGTTTGTCGCTAGTCGGAGCAGCCGGGACCATCCGAAGCGACCTTGGTACATCTGGCGAGATCCGGCGCCGGATGGCGGGCCGCCGAACAATTGGCTCAGCTTTTTCGGTGGCCCCGCGTGGACTTACGACGAGCGCACCGGACAGTATTATTTGCACCAGTTTACCCGGCAGCAGCCGGAATTGAATTACCGACACCCCGAAGTGCTCGAAGCGATGCTTGGTGCGATGCGCTTCTGGCTGGAGCGGGGCGTCGACGGTTTCCGGGTCGATGTGGTTTGGTTGCTGATGAAGGACCGCGACTTCCGCGATGAACCGCTGAACCCGCAGTGGGACGGGCTGAAACCGCATGGGCGGTTGCAGCATATCTACACGGCCAATCTTCCGGAAACCCACGATGTGGTTCGCACGATGCGCGCCGTGATCGACGGATACGGCGACAGGTTGATGGTGGGCGAAGCCTATCTGCCGAATCCGGACTTGATGCGCTACTACGGCAGGTTCCTGGACGAATGCCACCTGCCGATGAATTTTCAGCTGATTTCGTCGGAGTGGAGGGCGCGCGAGGTAAGGCGGCGGGTGGATGCTTACGAGGCCGCACTCCCGCCGGGCGCATGGCCGAACTGGGTGCTCGGAAACCATGATCAGCCGCGGCTGGCCAGCCGCGTGGGTCCCGAGCAGGGCCGGGTGGCAGCGATGCTGCTGTTGACTCTGCGCGGCACGCCCACTTGGTATTACGTCGACGAACTCGGGATGCAGGATGTGCCGATTCCGGTCGGGCAGATGAAGGATCCGCAGGCGCTCAATCAGCCAGAGATCGCCGACCGGATGAGCCGTGATCCGACCCGGACGCCAATGCCTTGGGATGCCTCGCCATATGGCGGATTCACCGGTGCCGATGCGGAACCCTGGCTGCCGTTGGCCGAGGACTACCCGACGCGGAATGTCGAGGCCCAGAGCCGTGACGGCCGTTCGCCGCTGGCGTTGTTCCGTGCTCTGACCGCGCTGCGGCAGCGCACCCCGGCGTTGATGATCGGGGACTATCGGGTGCCAGCCACGCCTGTTCCCGACGACATTTTCGCGTACCTGCGCATGCTGGGCGAAGCGCGTATCCTCGTGGTACTCAATTTCGGTGCCGGTCTGCATCGGCTCGATTTCAGTGCCGCGGCGCGTTGCGGCGAGCTGCTGCTGTGCACCGGGCTGGACCGTTTCGAGCCGCCGGACCTTCGTGCGCTGGTCATCAGGCCGAATGAAGGGGTGATCATCCGTTTGGCTCCAGGCGGATGAGAGATACCAGCCGGCCCTATCGCTGCGTCGGCACACGCTTTAAAAGCGTCGTACACGTTCGGAACGTCAAGACCGGTTTCGTTGGCGAGGAGATTCGGGCATGGTCGAGATCAAGAATCGGCAACTTCTGATCGACGCGAAACCAAGGATTATATTGTGCGGCGAGATCCACTACTTCCGGCTGCAGCGCGCGGAATGGCAGGATCGCATCGACACGCTGAAGGCGGCCGGGTGCAACTGTCTGGCCAGCTATGTGCCCTGGCTCTGCCACGAGACGGTGGAAGGGGTGGTAGATCTGGAGGGGAGGACCCGGCCCGAACTCGACCTCGGGGCCTTTATCGACTTGTGTGCTGAGAGCGGACTGTGGTTTTTCGTGCGGCCGGGTCCTTTCGTGATGGCAGAGATGAAGAACGAAGGCTTGCCTTACTGGCTCTATCAGAACCATCCGGAGATCCTGCCGGTGGGTTGGGATGGTAAGCCGAGTCCGACCCGGGCGGTCGATTACCTCGCGCCGGCTTTTCTGGAGGAGACGCGGAAGTGGTATCGGTCGGTGATGAAAATCGTCGCTCCGCGTCTGCATCCGAGAGGTGGCAATATCATCGCGATCCAGCTGGACAATGAAATCGGCATGCTGTCGTGGGTCGGCAACTGTCCCGATCTGCAACAGAATGCCATCGCTGGGTTTGTCGATTGGCTCAAGGACCGCTACGAAGCACCGGTGCTGCAGCGGCGCTATCCGTTCGATCTGAACGATGAGGGCGCAACGACCGCCGGGATGCGTTCTCCGGGCGAGGACTACGCCTGCCGGCTGATGCAGGACCTCGGCCATTATCTCCGGTACCGCTACGCCCGTTATACGGCCAAGCTGCGGGATTTTGCGCTGGAATTCGGTGGTGACGGTGTGCCGTTCGTGATCAATATCCACGGCAGTTCGGGCGGGCGCGGCATCACCTTCCCGATCGGCATCAGCCAG
>JALORT010000487.1 GCA_025458755.1 Methylotetracoccus sp. | reverse complement strand
CAGAGGCATTGCCAGAATGCGGATCGCTTCCTTGAGCAGCAGATCGATGGCGTAGATGGCGCCAATCCAGGTCATGGCCGTGGAGAGGGACGCAGCCGGCTTGTCGGCGAGATCGACGAGGCGCCAGTCGGCGCGCTTCGGCTGAAGGATGGCCCGGGCCAAGGCACGCACGGCTATGAAGACGAGTGCGGCCGGAAGAACGGTGAAAACGATCCGGTCGCTGTCCAAAAACCAGAGACCCAGATTGTCAAAGCCGAAGGCGATCAGCGTGACGGCGAGTGCGGACGGCAGCACGTTGAGGCTTGCGACCCAGCCGGCCGTTGCGGCGCGCTGGAAGAAGTCAGGCTCTGTTTCTCGCGGCGCGTCGAGCCGGGCTGCGAAGACACGGCGGCGCACACGCGCAAGAAGGAAATAGACTGCTGCGGCGCTGCCGAGCAGGGCGAAGATCGAAAACAGATTATCTTCGGCCGACCGCCGCCAGCGCCAGAAGGTCCATTTCAGTTCGGTCGCTGCCGGCGGTAAAGCGTCAGCAACGGTCGACCACGTGTTGAGACTGAGCGGCGAGGCGTTGCGGCGGAACAATTGGCCTGTGAAGATGCGGGTCCGATAATCCTGGACTCGCGATAGAAGCTCCCTTGCCCGGTACTGGATCAGCCCCGTCGCTTTAATGGCGCCGTCGATTTCCGCTGACAGATAACCAAGACGCTGGCGCTCTTCCGCAATGGCGGGCGCTTCGGCGGGCTGGTCCTTTGCAGGTGGCGGTCCCAATTTTTCGATCTGCAGCGTGACTGCTTTGTAGCGCGGCTGCAGGCTTTCCAGGAACAGGTCGGAGGCTTGAATCAGGGCTTCGATTTCGAGCCGCTGACGGGCTAACTCCTCATCATTTTCTCGGTCGGGAGCTGGTGCCGGCGGCGCAGGGGCTGTGGGAGCTGCCGGAACTGCCGGCGCGGTTGGCGCTGCTCCTTCCGCGGCGGGGGGCGGTGGTGTTGCGGCCGGGGGGACCGGTGTCGCCGCTGGAGGCACGATTGACTCCGGCGCGGCAGCGGGTGGGACCGGCGCGGGACTTGTGCCGGAGACTTCAGCCTGTGCCGTCGCGGCCGCACTTTCAAACAGCGCCTGGCTACGGACAGGGTGGGCGGCGAATAACAGCACGAGGGCAGCGGAAATTCTGATCAGGGCTGCAGCTCGAACTCGATCAGCAAAAAGCATTATCCGTCCTTGAATGTTGCTGCCGTGCTCGAAACCCCGTGCGGGGTGCCAGCAGCACACGAATGCTGGTCAGTGTGGCCAAGCGCCGGACTTGACGGCGAAACTGTGGCCCTGAGGCGGCAGAGCCGCGCGCGTGCGGCGGTCGGCCTCATTTATAGTCTGCCGCGTCCGCCAAGGCTTTTTCGTTGACCACGTCGGACTGTCCTGTCGAGGAGCCGGTCGGACGCGGCGGTGATTTCGCGCGGTGGTCGTTCACTTTTCCCCAGCGGTGGCTTGACCGAACGTGCGGGCGGGGCGGGAAAACACCGCTTGCGGTTCGACGACTTCGGGGCGGGTCACCGCACGTGGCGATATCCCGGTCTCGATGACGACGTCGACAGGGCCGCCAGTCATGATCAGGTGTTCGACGTTGTCGCGGCGAACGAGCACCAGTCTGCGGCGGCCATCGACGGACGTGTGTTCAACAACGTCGAGGCGCTTGTCGGGCTTGGGTCCAAAAAAGCCGTCGAGAGGCGAGGTGCCGCTCATGTAGCTGCGCGCTACCAGAGCAGCGGCGATCACTGCCCCCGCTAGCAGCACGATCAGCAACAGATAGGTGAGAATGTCCCACATCGCGCATCGTCTCCCCAGGGCCGAAATCATCAGCCTGATTTATGCGGCAGCCAGCGCAACTGAACTTCATTGTGAAGTCCCGCGGCGAAGACTGTTGAATCGTCGCCCCATTTTCGCATTGGCGTTGAGGCATTCGAAAGAAGCCGTGCTCCTTTCGATCCGCTGCACCTCAAAACGAAGCAGCGCTTAAGGCGACCTATAGCGCGAAGTTCACCCCAATTTAACCCTGATGATCGAACTGTGGACAGCGTTCCAGTGCAGCGAAGCCGGATCTCCACAGATCGGTTCCGCATCACGGTGAAAAAGAAGTGACCTGCGTAACGAGGCCGTTGATCCATGCTGCCATTCGAGGCCGCCCCTTCTTCGAATCAGATACCCTTCGACTTTATGAGCGATAGTGGTGTCGCGGCCCCAAGGGCACCGGCTTCAGCCGGCCCGCCCGGGCCATTTGCCGAAGGTACGGTTTCTCACATGCCGGTGCTCGGCGCGGTTTTCGCGCTGGGCGTCGTGGCTGTCGCCGTGGGCGTGAGCACCGCCGGCACGCCGATTCTTCTCACAGTGCTCGCGTCGTTCGCCATCCTCGGCGTGTTCTTCCTGCTGGGTCTCCTGGCGGGACATGTTCGCGTTGGTGAACGCGTGCAGACCGATGATGTCGCGCGCAGTATCTCCGAAGGGATCGATCGCGGTCTTATGGTGGCCGGACGCGACGGGGCCGTGCTGTTCGTCAACCGCAAACTCGAGGAACTCGTCGGGAGGCTCTCGTCTCGCGACGTCTCGGCGCTCGACATGGCGTTCGGCGCCGATCTGGCCGTGCGCGAAGCGTTCTTCCGTTTGAACCGCGCTGCCGACCGTGGTGACCGGCATGGGGAAGATTTCCGCCTGGCTGCCGGTGGGGCGCTGCCGCAGCGCATCCTGCGGATCGACGTGGCGCCCTTGGACCTCGGACGTCCGCAAGAAACCGGTCCGATGGTTCTTTGGACGGTGCAGGACGTCACGGAAGACCGGATGCGTACCGCTGCCGCCCGGCAGGCTCTCGTTGATACGCTCGGTTATTACGATGCCGCTCCGATCGGCCTTCTGACGGTCGATCAATCAGGCGTCGTTCGCAACATCAATGGCACGCTTGCGCGCTGGCTGGGCTATCCCCATCAGCCTCTCGTCAATCGCGTCGTTCGCCTGTCCGACATCGTCACGGCAGAGACAGTCGATCTGATCGAGGGTGCTCGGCGCGCGGGCGCGGAAGATATGATCTCGCTCGATATCGATGCGACCCGTGAGGACGGCCGTCTGCTGCCGGTGCGGCTCGTGGCGCGGACGCATCGGGACGGTTGCCGCCTCATCGCGTTTGTCAACCGCGAAACTGACCATGGTCTCGGGTTCGACGCTTCGGCCAGTGATGTCCGGTTCGCGCGCTTCTTCCAGTCGGCTCCCTTTGGTATCGCCAGCGTGTCTGCTGATGGCCGCGTGACGAGTTCGAACGGCGCCTTTGCGCGCCTGATGCTCGACGCTTCCGGCGGCGTCGGTAAACGTGCCGTCGACGTTCTGGCTCGCGCGGACGACAAGCCCGCGCGCCTGGAGATTGAAGAAAACCTTCGCCGGGTGCTTGCAGGGAAGGCCGGTGGTCAGCCCATCGAGACA
>JALORT010000486.1 GCA_025458755.1 Methylotetracoccus sp. | reverse complement strand
AGGCGCGGTGGCACGCGTGGCGCAGCAGCCGGGCCGTGAGCGCGAATTCACGGGCGATCAACGCGGCGTCCGCTCGAGCGACCCGGCTATCGGCCAACGGCGCCATGGCCTCATCGATGGCCTGCAGCGTGCGCTCCCATTGCTTCTGCGTCACGCCGAAATTTCGCACGCGCTCGAGGGGGGACTGAAGGACTCGAAACAGGATCGACGCGTTGGGAAATTCAACGCCCGGAACCCGGTAGACGTTGCCCAAGGCATAGGCGACCTGGCCCATGCCGCGGCTTGGATCACGGAAGGCATGCCGACTGACCGCGGCCGCCGGATCAAGATCCCGATTGGCATCGTAAGCCCAGGCATAGGCCGCCCCCATCGCCAAACCGAGATAGCTGATCGGGAGGTGTTGCCAATGCCCATCATCCCCCCAGTCGGTATTCAAGTAACCGCTGGCGCCTTGACGATGTCCGTTTTCCGCCGCATTGCGCAGATTACCCAACGCATTGTCGGTGCGCCCGGCGACACTGCACCACGAAGAGGTCCCGGGACAGACGTAGAACGGGATGCCGGCGGCACGAAATCGGCAACCTTGTTCGAGAAAGGGATGATTGGCCTCGTAGCCCCAGGCGAGCGCGATGCTGTTCTCGGGAAGCTCCGGGATCAATTCCGGATGCAGCAGCACGATGTCGCCCCAGAACTGCAGCGTGTGACCGCGCGCATGGACTTCGCCGGCGATGCGGCGGAGGAACTCGAGATAAACTCGCCCCTTACCTTTCTCTACGCAGACTTCGCGGCTGCGGCCCTGACCCAGATCGAACGTTTCATCACAGCCGGCGTTGAACATCCGACTGGTGAAATGCGGCAGCAGCTCGTCCAGCAGGCTTCGCACCAGCTTCAGACTTCCGGGATCGAGCGGACAGAGGCTGAACGGCCCCTGACGGCGGCCCCAAGGCACGTCGAACTCACCCGATGTCTCGGCCAGCCGCGCGTAGCGGGCATGACGCAGCCAGCGGTGCATGTGCCCGAAACAGTTCTGGTTGGGCACCAGCTCGATGCAGCGTTCGCGGCAATAGGCGTCGAGGTCGAGGATTTCCTCGCCGGTCAGGGGCGAGGCCTCGGCCCACACTTCGGGGTGGTTTCGATAGGCGAAGGTATGTTCCGTATAAAGCTGCAGGTGGTTGATCTTCCAACTCGCCAGCAGGTCGATCACATCGCACAGCGTGTCCATCGACGGCACTTTGTCGCGGCTGACATCGAGCATCACGCCTCGAACCGGAAAGTCGGGCCAATCTCGAACGTTCAGTGTGGGCAGCGACGGCCGATCCGCCGTCGCGAGCACCTGGATCAGCGTGCTCACCCCGTGGAACACGCCGACGGCGCTGCGCGCGGCAATCTCGATGCCCGCGGGCGTAATGGATAATTCGTATCCTTCCGCCGGACCGGAGTCTGATCCGGCGCGGAGGGTCAACGCGATCTGGCTTGCCGGGGTCGCCTTGCTGGCGACCAGCTCCCAGGCCAGACCGAAATAGTCGTGAAGGCTTTGCTGGAACCGCCTGGCCGAAAATCGCAATGCACCGGGCATCGAACCGTCGAGCAGGATGAGTCGGCGATCGGTCAGCGCAAAGTGCGCCCCGGTAATCGCGATGTGACGGGGCCGCGGCAACAACAGGACGTTCTGCTCAGGCATCACGGGTTACGTAAACTTCTTTCGCAGCAACAGGTACTGGCGGTATGGCCTGAAACCGAACCGGCGATAATAGTCCGGCACGGTTGTCCAGTCGATGATGCAGCCGCGGACACCGCGCCGACGCAGATGACACAAAACGGCTTCGACCAGTGCACAGCCGTATCCCCGCCCTCGGCACCCGGCGCTGATCCCGATCGGTCCGATCTGTGCCCAAGGCTGAGCTAAGCGATGCATGAAAAAACGATCGAGCGGACGTTCAGAATCCGCGAAGGTCATCCGAGCGAACCCCTGGAGGCTGTTTTCATGCCACAGTAGCATGTAGTCGCTTGGCCGGCCCTCTTCGCGGACAAAGTCCCGAAACTCGAAAGACCAGCGCCCGGGAAACTCGCGTCGCAGGAATTGCGTCAGTTCATGCTGTTGTTCGGCCTGCGCCGGGTGGCAATAGACGCCGGGAAGTTTCGTATCCCAAGCGCCGTTCGGGTCACCACCCAAATCTCTCGCCAGATCCCAGGCGGTTTCGGTTTCGGCTTCGCCTTGGTACCCTCGTTTCCGAAAGAACATGTGGTTTCTCAGTTCCTCGGGCAGTCCCGGAACCAACGGGCGAAGACCGCCCCCCAGCGCAGCTGTCGCGGCTCCCTTCTCCCTCAGCCATGTCTCAGCCCAGTTCAGCAGTGTGTTGCCGAGACCGAGGCGCCGGAACTCCGGATGAACGGCCAATGCATCGATCCATCCGACCTCCCGCGAGGCGATCTCCGGAGACGCTGGAACGATGCTGGTCTGAACGAAACCGGCCGCTCGTCCTTCGTCAACCACCAAACGGCCATCCTGGACAATCCCTTGGCGCGTCCGCATCATGTATTCGAACATGCGCGGACTGAACCTGAGCTGCT
>JALORT010000485.1 GCA_025458755.1 Methylotetracoccus sp. | reverse complement strand
GGGTGCCATGCTGTTTCGCATCGAAGAGCTGGCTCGATTGCGGGAGCTGGTGCATCTGCCGCCCTCGCAGGACATCACCGCGCGGCAGTGGGCGGTGCTCGAACCCCGGCTCGCCTCGACGACCGCAGCGCTTTCTGAGCGCGTCAAACGCGCGCGTGACCGCGTCATGCCGCAGGCCGACGAGCGCCATGCGCGACGCCTGTTCAACGACTTGTTGGGGCGGGTCGAACTCGACCTTGCGCGGGCCTACGCGTTCTTCGACACGTACATGGACGTCCTGTCACAACGGCGGGTGCCCCTGCTGGGCGCGCAACTCGCCGGCTGCGACGTGCTCGCCTGCGATGCGATGATGCGCAGGCATCCCGTGCTGGCATCGATCGAGCCGCCGCTCGTTTATTGTGACCGGGGATTCGGTGCGGCGATCATGCGCGAGAGCGTGCGTATGCCGGATGGCTTCCCGAATCCGATGCCGCTGATCCAGATTCCATATTCGCGGCTGAAAGAAAAGTACAACCTGACCTCGATTCTGCACGAAGCGGGCCATCAGTCGCTGCAACGTCTGGGCATGGTCAAGCCGCTGGGCGAAGCGCTGCGTGCCGCAGCAATGAACGAAAGCCGAGCGGGAACCGTGCCCGACCTCTATCGACTGTGGTCGTCGGAGATCGGACCCGACTTCTGGGCGTTCTGCCTGAGCGGCGTCGCCGAGGCGAGCGCGGTCCGCGAACTCTTCGCGCTGCCGCTGCCGCACGCGACGCGCATATCGATGACGGATCCGCATCCACCGCCTTACGTACGGGCACTGCTGGCGTTCGATTGGTGTCGGCGTGCCTGGGGACGCGGCGTCTGGGACGAGTGGGAACTCGAGTGGAAGGACTCCTACGCGCTCGAAAAGGTCCCGGCCGAGACGCGAATGATGCTGGTCAAAGCCACGCGGCTCGTCCCGGCCATCTCTGCGGCCCTGTTCGATGCGCGATTCAAGCCGCTGCGGCGCCAGCGCCTGACGAGCCTCTTCGATCTCGATGCGATCGCGCCGAGCCGCATCGCACCGATCGCGGCGAGCGTGCGCTCGGGGGTCTTGAATCTGCGTGATCTCGCTCCCTGCGCGCAGCTCTCGGTGTTCGGCGAACTGCGCGCGCGGTATCCGATGAACGAAGAACGACTGGATCGATTGATGACCGAATGGCTGATGCGGCTCGGGGCGACACGACACACCTTGCATTGAGGATCGACCAAATTACCCGGCGTTAGGAGAAGGGCGATGACTGACAAGTACGCACCCAAAGACGTGAAGCAGGCGGCCGCCGGCACGACCTCTCCAGAAAATCCCGTCGACGAAGCGGCGATCCAGGATCTGGCGCGATTGATCCGTCGGCTGTCCGGGTCCGCGCATTCACCCTTGAGTGGTCTGGGTGCGGCCGGCACGACGTATCCGGACATTCCAGCGGAACTCAATAAAAAGGGGCGCCTGACCGTGGCGTTCCCCCCCTGCGCCAGTGAGTTGCTGGCGCACTTCAAGTCGGCCGAGACCGATGACGTCACCAAGCACTTCAAAGAGTACTTCAAGTTCGACCAGCACTTTACGATGGGACAGGACGCCCAGGGCGAGCTGGGCGGTGCCCGACTGGCGGCGAAACTGGATCCCGCCTTGTCGAAGTGCCTCGGCGGTAATTCGTCGCCGGTCGGCGTAACCATCGCGGCCGGCAGTGCAGCGGTACCGCCGCCAACTTTCTGGCCCTCCGACTGCTGCCTCTGTGAGCCGTGCGTGACACTGAATGGCGAGCGGAACTGGCACAAGGAGTTCCTCAAGGAGCCTACCCGGCCGGCCTACCGACGGTTGTTCCTGGGGGACGTCGTCTGGCTGTTCTATTTTGATCGGATGGGGGTGCATCAGATTCTGGGCGCGATCCTGGATTCATATGCCTATACGGGTCGCCTGCCGATTTCGAATGGATCGCTGGAGGCTGATGTTGAAGATGACATCACCGCACTGGTCCTGGAGGTGATGGTTCGTCAAGTTAAAACCGGACTGTCCAGTACGCAGCGCGATCGGACTCACATGTACCGGCAGGTCGTGGCGTGGACGACAGACGTCGGGCGCAAGCTGAATGCCGATTCCGCGGTGAACGAATCGTTCAATGTGTTGTTCCACAAGTTCATCTACCTCGCGCTCGAACTCTACCGGGATCGTCGCCTGGCCGTCGCCATCCAAGGCGCGGCTGCCGACGGGGGAGGTCGGGTATCGCAGGCCACGATGGTAGCAATCGCCGAAACGCTCGAGTTACTCAAAAAGCGGTTTGAAACGTTCCACTACGGGCGCAACTACTACAACACCTTGAGCGGCATCGTGTGGACGCTGGCATCGCTGGGAGTACTTCGAAGCCTGGTCAATACCCTGGGCATTCCACGGGCGATGAACGAACCCCACGAATTCGTGCCGGCCGCTTATGACCTGCTGGTACTCAAGCGACCGGTGACCAGCGGCGAAACGAACCGTTACATCGTCCACCGGGATTGCGCAGAAAACGGTCGGGACATCCTGTTGGACATGGAAGTCATCGACCACTCCGATACGAG
>JALORT010000082.1 GCA_025458755.1 Methylotetracoccus sp. | reverse complement strand
GCTTCGCCGTCGATGCTGGCGGAAGGCGAAGTGATGGCCCAAGCCTTGATCCGAGATCTGCTCGCGATACCCGGTATCGGCGTGATTCTTTTGCGTGACCACCGTGCGGCGGTTTGTCACGCGCTGTCCGATCCGCGGGTCGAAGAGATCCGTGTGAGTTCCGAACCTCAGTTCCGCAGCGCATGGCGAGCGGCGCTCGATCGGTGCGACGCAGTCTGGGTGATCGCCCCGGAAACGGACGGTATTCTCGAAGGGCTCTGTCGCGAGGCGGAGACTTCGGGCACGCCATCGCTCGCCTGCCCGGCGCCGGCGGTACAGCTGCTGGCCGACAAGGAGCAGACGGTCAGGCGGTTGGCAGCCTACGGCATCAGGACCGTACCGACATCGCCCGCTTCGGCCGTCCGCGATCTCCACCCATTCCCGGTGGTGGTCAAACCCGTCGACGGTGCGGGGTGCTCCGGCAGCCGCATCCTGCGAAGCGCGGACGAGTGGAGCCGCTGGGCCCGGCATGAAGATCTGCAGCGGCAGATCGTCCAGCCTCTGCTCGTCGGGGAGGCGTTGAGCCTGTCGGTCCTTTTTGATCATGCGCGGTCGACATTGATCAGCTGTAATCGACAACATGTGCGGGTCGCCGATCATCGGTTCGTGCTGGATGCCTGCACGGTCAACATCTTGACCAAGCGGCGCCCGGAATTCGAAGGCCTCGCCCAGCGGATCGCCGAGGCCGTTCCGGAGTTATGGGGCTATGCCGGAATCGATTTGATCGATCGTGAACAAGGTGCGGCCGTCCTCGAGATCAATCCCCGCTTGACCACCTCCTATGCCGGACTGCATCAAGCTCTCGGCGTCAACCCGGCGCAATGGGTCTGCGACTTGTGGCGGAATGGCACACTGCCCGATCGCGTCCCGCTGGGGACAGGAAGCGTAAGAATCAACGTCGGACCGCAGCATGAGCATTGACGTCATCGGCTGGGACATCGGCGGCGCGCACCTCAAAGCGGTCGCGTTGAACGAGGAGGGATATGTCGTTCACGCCATTCAGTCCGCTTGCCCTTTGTGGCAAGGGATCGGCACGTTGACAGAGGCCCTGGACCGAATCGCTGGGGCCTATGCCGGCGCCCAGCCGCGGGTGCATGCGGTCACGATGACCGGGGAACTGGCGGATCTTTTCCCCAATCGCCGCGAAGGAGTCCACGCCCTGATCGCGGTCATGCGGCGACGTTTCGGCTCGCGCCTGCTCGTGTTCGCCGGTCCGGCCGGCCTGCTCCAACCGGACCAGATCGGTCCGGCGCACGTGGACCGGATCGCTTCGGCGAACTGGATGGCCAGTGCCCTGTGGGCCGCCCGGCGATGCCCATGCGGGTTGCTGGTCGATATCGGCAGCACCACGACCGATGTGATCCCTTTCGGGAACGGCGTGGTGCACGCGCGGGGCTATACCGATCACGAACGGTTGCGTTACGATGAATTGGTGTACACCGGTCTCCTCAGGACACCCGTGATGACGATCGCGACCAGCGCCCCGTTCAACGGACATTGGGTCCCCTTGATGAACGAAAACTTCGCCACGTCAGCCGACATCTACCGGCTCACCGGCGAGCTACTCGAGTACGGCGACCAGTTCCCGGCGGCGGATGGAGGCACCAAAGACCGTGAGGGGAGTACGCGCCGGCTGGCACGGATGATCGGCATGGACAGTGAATCGGCCGGCACCGGTGCCTGGATCGAACTGGCCCGATTTTTCCGCGAATGCCAGACCGCTCGAATCTCCCGTGCGGTTCACCTCCAGCTCAGCAGACTCGAACCCGCCGCGCGTACGCCGCTCATCGGTGTCGGGATCGGCCGTTTCCTGGTCGAGGACATCGGTCGCCGGCTTGGTCGCGACTTCATCGACGTCGGCGACTGGATCCCGGTCCTTCCCGGCAGCGCCGAATTCGCCGCAGCCGACTGCCTGCCTGCCGTGGCGGTCGCGTATCTGGCCAAGGCATGGGCATGACCGACGTGAACGCCCGAGTCGAGGAACTTCCTTATTTCGAGGACAGTGCGGCGCTGTTTCTGCCGTGGGCCGACCGGCGCTGGGCCGCTTTCCTCGACAGCGGCTTTCCCCACAGTCGGCGCGGACGCTACGACATCATCGTCGGCGACCCGTCCCGCACGTTGGTGACGAGAGGGACGCTGACCGAGATTCGGCAAGGTCGACACACCACGCTTTCGCGCGAAGACCCTTTCACGCTGATCAAGCAACAGCTGCCGGCGACACCGTTGCCGCACCTCGATTTACCGTTTACCGGCGGGGCGCTGGGATATTTCGGGTACGATCTGGGGCGGCGGCTCGAGAAATTGCCGGAGAAAGCCCGGGACGCCGAGGGCATTCCCGATATGGTCGTGGGTATCTACGACTGGGCCGTTGTGGTCGACCACCTACGCCGCCGCAGTTGGCTGGTTTCACACCATCGCGATCCCGCCACTGCAGCGCGTTGGCCGCACTTGGTTCGGGGCTTCGGGCAGATCCAAACGCTCGGCTGGCAGCGTAACGGCTTCACGCTGCTGGGTCCGGTCGAAGCGAACATGAGCCGGGCCGACTACCGGGCGGCATTCTCGCGGATTCAGCATTACATCCTCGAAGGTGACTGTTACCAGGTCAACCTCACACAACGGTTCGCGGCGCCCTGCCGCGGCAATCCTTGGGTGGCTTATCAACAACTGCGCCACATCAATCCGGCGCCGTTCAGCGCCTATCTCAATTTTCCGCAGGTTCAGGTCCTCAGTTCCTCGCCGGAGCGTTTTCTGAAGGTCGCGGACGGCGGAGTGGAAACCAAACCGATCAAGGGCACACGTCCCCGCGCATCGAAACCTCAGCATGACCCCAAGCAAATCGACGAACTGCGGAACAGCATCAAGGACCGTGCCGAGAACCTGATGATCGTCGATTTATTGCGCAATGATCTCGGCAAGAGCTGTATGCCGGGCAGCGTACAGGTTCCGAAAATCTTCGATGTCGAGAGCTATGCCACCGTGCATCATCTGGTCAGCACCGTCACCGGCCGCCTGAAACCCGACCAACATGCGCTCGACCTGTTGCGCGGCTGTTTTCCCGGCGGGTCGATCACCGGCGCACCGAAGATTCGCGCGATGGAGATCATCGAGGAACTCGAACCATGCCGGCGAGGTGTCTATTGCGGAGCAATCGGCTACGTGGGCTTCGACGGCAACATGGACACCAACATCGCCATTCGTACGCTGGTTCATTCAGACCGCACCATCCGCTTCTGGGCCGGCGGAGGGATTGTGGCCGACTCCGACGCGGAGCAGGAATATCAAGAATGTTACGACAAAGCGGCGGCGCTGCTGCATCTGCTCGAACAGTTCGAGTTGAGAAGAGTCGGCCGGGATCATGCGGGTCGTTAAGCTCGGCGGCAGCCTCGCCGATTGGGAGCGGCTGCCGCAGTGCCTGAGTCGCCTGGCATACCCCGGGGTCATCGTCGTTCCCGGTGGCGGTCCTTTCGCCAACCAGGTCCGGGCAGCCCAGCAGCGTTGGCAGTTTGACGATGCGACCGCCCACGACATGGCTCTTCTGGCCATGGGTCAGTTCGGCCGAATGTTGGCTGGACTGGAGCGTCGCTTTCGTCGCGCCGGCAGCCTCGCGGACCTGCAAACCCATGCCGCAAAAGGGTTGCCTGCGGTTTGGCTGCCGCGGCTGGAAGAGATCGAAGGCTCAGGTGTCGCTGCCTCCTGGGACGTCACCTCGGACAGTTTATCGGCGTGGCTGGCGACCCGGCTCGCAGCAACGGATCTGATTCTGGTGAAATCAGTACGATGTACACCCGGGGAAGCCACGCTGGAACATCTGGTCGACAACGGCATCGTCGATCGCGGCTTCACACACTTCGCCGCAGCCGCTCCTTGTCCGATCTGGCTCTGTGATCGCGAGGGCAGCGATGCGCTGACCGCCGATCGTTTGACCGAGCGTAACGGCTTGCTGCGCATCCGCCGGTGACGATCGACCGCAGGACGACAGCTCGGGGGAGTCCTCACGCTGATGCTCGTGAAATGAGCTGAACGGCACATGCTCGAATACCTGACCCGCATGCACGTACCGGCGACCCTCAACACCTACGGCAAGATGTGTCTGCAAGCCACCCGCCGCTGGCTCGCGGCGCTGCGGCGCGAGTACGACGAAGGTGGGCTGGCGCTGCATGCGACGAGCCTGGTTTACACGAGTCTCCTGTCGCTAGCCCCGTTGCTGGCCGTCAGCTTTTCGGTGCTGAAAGCATTCGGCGTGCACAATCAACTGGAGCCGTTTCTATCCGAAGTATTGAGCCCGCTCGGCGAAAAGTCGGAGGAAATCACCAAGACCATTATCGGGTTCGTAGAAAGCATTAGCGTAGGCGTGCTCGGCGTCATAGGCTTCGCCGCCCTGTTCTACACCGTGGTGTCGCTGCTCGAAAAAATCGAGTCCACCTTCAATCACATTTGGCGCGTTTCCCAGTCGAGGAGCCTTGCTCGCCGCTTCAGTGATTTCCTGAGCGTCCTCCTGCTCGGGCCGGTTCTTGTCTTTTCCGCAGTCGGCATCACCGCCTCGACCACGCACAGCGAGTGGGGCCAGCGCATTCTCGCGCTCCAGCCGTTCGGCACGCTCTACGCTTGGGCCAGCCACTTGTTGCCGTATCTGTTTATCATCCTGGCCTTTGCCTTCGTCTACACCTTCATTCCGAATACCCGGGTACGCTGGTCCGCCGCACTCGGCGGGGGAACGATCGCAGGACTTGCCTGGAAGCTGACCGGCAACTTGTTCTCCTCCTTCGTGGCAAATTCCGCCAGTTACAGCGCGATCTACTCGAGTTTTGCTGCGGTCATTCTGTTCATGCTGTGGCTGTACGTGAGCTGGCTGATCTTGCTGCTGGGCGGGGCGATCGCTTTTCACATTCAGTATCCGCGTTATTTGCACTATTCGAGCCGCAACCCGAGACTCAGTATCCTAAGTCTGGAGCAGTTAGGGTTGACGCTGATGTATCTGATCGGTTTCCGCCATTATCGGGGCGAAGAGGCGCTGACGCTGCACCGCCTAGCCGATGCAGTGAATCTGCCCTGGGAACCGGTCGGCACCCTGCTCGACACGCTATGTCACCATCATCTTCTCGTGGTCACGAATGGCGACGACAGCGCCTATCAATTGGCGCGGGATACCGACGCCATAAGAGTGCGCGACATCCTGTCCGCGGTTCGAACCACCGGCGACGTGCGCGCTTTGCCTGAAGCGTCATGGACGGATGCGGTGATCGCGACGGACGCCATGCGGGCTACGCTTGAATCGGCGCCCGACACCGCCCACGGAGACATGACGCTGCGCGATCTTTTTTCCGAGTCCTCGTCGAAGGACCGGCAACAAGCCTCGGAAATCACTGCCGAGACACTGAAGGGCCGATGAGATCCTGCGGCTCGGAACAACGCGCGGAACCCCTGTTTTCCTCGTACTCGTACGCGTCAGAACGGCAAAATAGTGCTGGGCAAACCCAGCGCTAGCTGCTAAAGTTTTTTAGCCTGACGCTGTTCTTCCAAGGAATTGGTAACTCCTTCCCGGATCTGGCGATGTTTCCGCTCTGCTCCCGAAGTCTGACCTCTTGCCGCGCGAAGTAACCCGCTAGGTTTGTTCTCGGCGACCTTTGCCGAATTGTTCTTGTTGAGTTCCGAAGGCGTGTCGGAACGGGAGTTATCGAATGAAAAATCTTTACGTAGGAAATTTGTCGTACAGCACCACCGGGGATGACCTTCGCAAGCTGTTTTCGCAATATGGCGAAGTCCAGTCGGTCAATCTGATCACCGACCGCTACACCGGTCAATCGAAAGGTTTCGGCTTCGTCATGATGGACAGCCGTGGAGGCCAGGAAGCGATCGACAAATTGAACCAAACGGACGTCGGCGGACGCGCTATCACCGTCAACGAAGCGCGTCCCCGTGACAACGCAGGCGGTGGTGGCGG
Organism: Methylotetracoccus sp.; assembly: GCA_025458755.1. Classification (GTDB taxonomy): domain Bacteria; phylum Pseudomonadota; class Gammaproteobacteria; order Methylococcales; family Methylococcaceae; genus Methylotetracoccus. The sequence continues at coordinate 2,037 of JALORT010000082.1, read as the reverse complement.
CGGCGGCCAACGACGCGGTTTTGGCGGTGGCGGTGGCGGCCGTGAGGGTGGCGGCGGCGGACGCCGCGGGTACTGATCTCGCCTCACAGCGAATCCGGAACGGGCAGCTCAGGCTGCCCGTTCCAGTTCGCTGACCCCACCTTACGCCGTCCCTGAAAACGGCGCCTTGTTGGAGTCCTGGTCCAGAGCCGCGACCGCTTCATGCGAGATGGCCGTTCCTGTTGAGAAAGATTGCATGGCCTCATCCGAACGTTCACGAAGGCTGCGCGGCGCCGGTGGAACGCCTGGCGGTGTCGGCGAGTTTCTGGTCGGCCTCGCCATGGCGGTCGGAGCCGCGTACATGCTGACCGACAGCGTGACGGTTTCCAGCGGCTACTGGCGACTGTGGGGCCGCGACGCCTCAGGTTTATCGCTGATCCCGCTGGTCTTCGGCGTCGCGCTGATCTTTTTCGACAGCAAGTCGATTGGCGGCTGGCTGCTGCTGATCTCCGGACTGGTGATCATCGTGTCCGGTATCTTGATGAACCTGCACTTCTATTTCCAGCCGACCAGTTTGTTCAACACCATTGTCATGCTGGGCCTGTTGGCGGGTGGTCTCGGCTTGATCGCCCGGTCGTTACGCCCTCATTGAAGCCAGGAACTGACCATTGGGGGCGAGCCGGCAGACTTGACTGGCTTTCGCCTCAGTCGCAGCTTCCCATCTCGATCTGTGCTTTCTCAAAAGCGTTGCGGTCCTGAGAATTCTCGCTGAACTTCGCCGTCAGCTCCTTCAACTTATCGGCCGACGGCTTCATGCGGGCGTTCAGTGCCTCGAGTTTGGGCGTGAGGGCTTCCAACGTCGCGCTGTCGTGAGCCTGATGCGCGATGAGCAGGCGCCCACGAAGTTTTTGCTGTTCGCATTGATCGTCATGGGTTTGCTTCAACAGGGCGATGGCTTCGTCGACCTCGGCAGCAAAGCCGAGAACAGGAAAGACCGACAGCATCGCCGCAAGGGCTGAAGCAGCAATCCAACGCAGGACATCAGGCATGGAATCCTCCTCGGTAATCTTGAACGTGAATGTTGCGGACAGGTGTCCCTCGTGAGAGGGAGCGAGCATAAGGAGCAGCCGCGCTCCCTGTCAACGACACTGACGCGAATCGGTGCCGCTCCGGTGCACGCAGCGTTGCCGCGTGATCATTCCATCCGCAACCTTCTCTGCCTCAAGACCTGAGAGAAGCACACCGCTGCCTGTGTTTCATCGGTCTCTTCGATCAGTTCCGGCTGGGAACGGCGCCCGACGCCCTCTCCCCAGCCGGGTTTTCAGGTGCAGTCCGTCTTCAACACCCCAGTACCGCTCACCCGTTGAGGCAAGGCGCGTAAGGCTTGTCGACTTTGGGGATGTGCGTGTCCAGCCAGTCTTTTACGAAGCGCGTCGTATCCTGGTTGACCTCCGCCTCGCCTGCATGGAACTTCTTCTGCAGGTCGGCGCAGGTACCGACCAACTTGTCATGCTCCGCCTTGTGCGCCGCAAAGTCGGGGTAAGCCTTCTCTTGCATCAGCTTTTCTTCGGTCTGGAAATGCATCACCACGTAGTCGATCAGCCCGTCAAGCTGCTTTCCGATTGCCGCCCGATCTCCTCCGGCAACCGTCTCGTGCAATCCGTTCAGCAAGCGGAACAGCTCCTGATGCTGTTCATCGGCCACCGCCACATTCGTACCGTACGCTTCTTTGGTCCATGTTATTAAGGCCATGACGAGTCCTCTGTTAGGGTTTCTTTCAGTTCTAGTGTGAATATTCGGAAACAGAATATCCACAAACAGCGTACGGGATTTTGGGCCGCGATGTCAACGCGCGGATCCGCTCAGCCGCAGTGACACCGATAGACGGCGCCGTTCGCATCGCCCTCGTAACACCGCAAGGCGGCAAGATCCCTACGCAGGAGCAGGAATGGAATCAGAGGAATCAGAGGAAGACAGCGGCGATCGGGTCAGCGCGATGGCCGGCAGGCGCCGACCGCGCTGCCACCCGACGACACGCGCTCGGCACAGCCGGCCTGG
>JALORT010000081.1 GCA_025458755.1 Methylotetracoccus sp. | reverse complement strand
CCCCCCAGCACGAAGAAAATTATCGCACAATTTCCTCCGCCCACCGTTCGCGATGTTCGCAGCCGCGGGTCTTTCTGAGGTACGCCCGGTGTCGTCTACCGCCATCCGAACGGGGTGTTGCGTGGCGGCAGGAATCTTCGAGCGGCTTCGGACTCGCGAAGCCAGCCGTTCCGAGCCTGAGGTCAACGGTCTGCGTTCGATCGGCCTCTCGCTTTCGCCCTTTCCGCGGTCGATTTTCTTGCACCGGGCTTTTGCCAATGCGTCGGAAACGCCACAGGCAGTGGCCGTTTAGTCACGTTCGCGTGATACCATTAGGCCGTTGTCCCTTTGATTCAGCAACTATCGTGAAAGCAGCTTATCTCCGTTTCCTTGCAGTCTTTTGGGTCACGCTCATCGTGTTTGGGGTTTGCTCGGTGCAGGCCGCGGAGCAGTCGCAGCCGATCCCGGCGCCGCCTGAACTTCCCGCCAAAGCCTTCATTCTGATCGACGCCAACAGCGGACGCGTGCTTGCCGAGCGGAACGCCGACCAGCGCCTCGAGCCGGCCAGTCTGACCAAGATCATGACCGCTTACGTCATTTTTCACGAGATGGCGAGGGATAAGGTCAAACTCGGGGATATGGTGACGGTCAGTGAAAAGGCATGGAAGACCGAGGGATCGCGCATGTTCGCGCAAGTAGGCGCGCAGATCTCCGTCGAGAACCTGCTGAAAGGCATGATTGTGCAGTCAGGCAACGACGCCAGTGTCGCGCTGGCGGAACACGTCGCCGGCGATGAATCCGTGTTCGCCCAGATGATGAATCAAAATGCCGAGCGGCTCGGTATGACGAACACTCACTATAAAAACAGCATGGGTCTGCCCGACCCCGAGCATTACACCAGCGCCCGCGATCTGGCGACCCTCAGCCGCGCGCTGATCAAGGAATTTCCCGAGCATTACGATTGGCACGCCATCAAGGAGTTCGAGTTCAACGGCATCAAGCAGGTGAACCGCAATAGGCTGCTGTGGACCGATCCGACGGTCGACGGCATCAAGACCGGGCATACCAAAACGGCGGGTTACTGTCTGGTCACTTCGGCGGTGCGCGATGGCATGCGGTTGTTGGCGGTGGTGCTCGGGACCGCCAGCGACAAGGCGCGATCGCAGGCCAATCAGGCGCTGCTGAACTACGGCTATCGCTTTTACGAAACGAAACTGATGTTCAATGCGGGGGAACCGGTGACGCAGTCGCGCATCTACAAAGGCGATATCAAGGAGCTGCCGATTGGCTTCCTGGACGATTTTTTCGCAACCTATCCCAGGGGGCAGTACGCCAATCTTAAGGCCAGCATGGAAACCGGCGACCTCTTCGTCGCGCCGATGCAGCAGGGCGACAAAGCCGGGTCAGTCAAGATTTCGTTAAATGATGAGGTCATCGCGCAGCGTGACATGGTGGCGCTGCAACCGGTCGGCGAGGGCGGGTTCTTCCGCCGAGCGTTCGATCAAGTCCTATTGTGGTTCAAATAACATGGTTCAAGGGATGACGGCACTGGATGACTCGATCGTCTATCTGAACGGCGAATTCGTACCGCTGAATGAGGCGAAAATCTCCGTGATGGATCGCGGATTCCTGTTCGGTGACGGGGTGTACGAAGTGATCCCCGTCTACGGCGGACGGCCGCTGCGTCTCGATGAGCACATGACGCGGCTCGAGAACAGCTTGCGAGGCATTCGCATGGAGCCGCCTCTATCGACCGGAGAGTGGGCTGCCGTCTTCTCCCGCCTGATCCAAGGCAGTCACGATCAGTCGATCTATCTGCAGGTGACTCGCGGGGTGGCGCCGAAACGCGACCACGCCATTCCGCCAGAGATCGAACCGACGGTGTTCGCGATGTGCACGCCGATCGCGCCGTTGCCGATCGAGGGTATCAAGGCGATCACGGTCGATGATATCCGGTGGCAGTGGTGCCACATCAAGGCGATTACGCTGCTCGCGAACGTGCTGCTGCGCCAGGCCGCTGTGGACCGAGGCTGCACCGAGTCGATTCTGATCCGCGACGCTTCTGCGGTCGAGGGCGCCGCCAGTAACCTGTTTGTGCTGGTGGACGGTGTCCTGATCACGCCACCCAAAAGCAACGAGCTGCTGCCGGGTATTACCCGGGACCTGGTATTGGAAATCGCGCTGCAGAACGGCATCGCGGTGCAGGAGCGAAAGATAACGCTGAGCGAGCTGAAAGCCGGCCCCGAGGTCTGGCTCACCAGTTCAACGCGCGAAATCATGCCGGTGATCGAGCTTGACGGCGCGCAAGTCGGGGAGGGTGTTCCGGGGCCACTGTGGCAGCGTATGCAGGCGCTCTACCAGGACTACAAGGAGATTCTCAGGCGTCCGTCATGACGGAACGGGACCCGGGCCCCGCGCTGCAGTTTCCCTGCGAATTTCCGCTGAAGGTATTCGGCCGGCCGGGGCCTGAATTCGAGTCGGCCGTACTCGAGATTGTTCGTCGCCATGGGGTCGACTTAGCCGAAGGCGCGGTGAGTGCCCGCGCCAGCCGTAATGGCAACTATCTTGCGCTAACGGTGACTTTTCAGGCCAGAAGCCGCCACCAGTTGGATGCGATCTATCAAGACCTCGTGCGGTGCCGGGACGTTGTGATGGCGCTGTAAGCATCACCCGATCGCCGGTATGTGATCGTCGGGCAGCGGCGGTCGGGCGTGGTTCGTGTTTTTCTGCAACCGGTAGTTTCAAGGCGCTCCAGAACGTTACCTGCGATCAATATCGTCATGTCGGAAACCGAAAACATCAGCAGCGATGACGTTCTGAAGCTTCATCTGGATGAGGTGATCGAGCTGTTGAGGAAGCAGGAGTTGGAGGAAACCGTCCTGCAGCACCAGCCGATGCCGCACCACGAACTCGTGGAGACACTGATGCACAAGCAGCATCAGGCGGCATTGAAGCAGAAGCTCGACCAGCTCCACACCGCGGACATCGCCTACATCCTTGAAGCCCTGCCGCTGGAGCAGCGGCTGACGGTGTGGAATCTGGTCAAGTCGGAACTGGACGGTCAGATCCTGCTGGACGTCTCGGATGCCGTGCGGGAGACGCTGATTTCGGACATGGATGCCGAAGAGCTGCTGACCGCGACCGAAATGCTGGAAACGGACGAGATCGCCGATCTGGCGCCGGACCTCCCGGAAGAGGTCATGCTCGAGCTGTTGAAGCACCTCAACGAGGAGAACCGGGCTCGGCTGGAGTCGGTACTGGCCCGCGAGGAGGACACGGTCGCCGCATTGATGGATTTCGGCATGGTGACGATTCGGGAGGATGTCACGCTGCGCGTCGTGCTGCGGTATCTGCGGCGGCGCGGAGATCTGCCCGATCACACCGACAAGCTGTTCGTCGTCGACGAAAACGATATTTTGCAGGGTGTGCTGTCGCTGAAGCGGCTGTTAGTCAACAGTCTCGATGCCACGGTGGGCGACGTGATGTCGCGCGATGTCGTTTATTTCCATTTGGATGACGATGCCGCCGAAGCCGCGCGTGCTTTCGAACGTTACGATCTGTTGTCCGCGCCGGTGGTCGATGAAAGGCGCTGCCTGCAAGGCCGCCTGCGTGTCGACTCGATCGTCGATTACATCCGCGAACGTTCCGATGAAGAGCGTCTGGCGCAAGCTGGCCTGAAAGAAGAAGAGGATCTGTTTTCCGGGATCTGGAAGAGCGCCCAGAACCGCTGGATGTGGCTGGCGATCAATCTGGTCACCGCGTTTGCCAGCACACGGGTGATCGGCTTGTTCGAAGACACCATCGTCAAGATCGTCGCGCTGGCCTCCTTGATGCCGATCGTCGCGGCGATCGGGGGCAATACCGGCAACCAAACCAGCATCCTGATCGTTCGTTCCCTGGCGCTTGGCTTGATCACCAAGGCCAATGTCAGGCGGCTGATCACCAAGGAGATTGCGATCGGCCTGATGAACGGCGTCGTTTGGGGTTCGGTGATCGGTGGCGTCGCCTATCTGCTCTATCGGGATATCCCTCTCAGTCTGGTGATGGCCGGCGCGACGCTACTCAATCTGATGGTGGCGGCCATCATGGGGATCTCGATCCCGTTGATCCGCCATGCGCTCGACAAAGACCCGGCGGTCGGCACCAGCGTGCTGCTGACGGCGGTGACCGACGGTGCGGGTTTTTTCATCTTCCTCGGCCTGGCCACGGTTTTCCTGTTGTGAAACGATGGACGTGCGGATTCGCCATCGCGGTATCGAGGACTACGAACCCATCTGGCTCGAAATGCGCGGTTTCACGGAAGAGCGCGGTCCGGATACGCTGGACGAGTTTTGGGTGCTGGAACACAAACCGGTCTTTACCCTGGGTCTGAATGGCGACCGTCGTCATGTGCTCGGGCCGCTCAGCGCTCCGCTGGTCAACTCGGACCGCGGCGGGCAAGTCACCTATCACGGTCCGGGTCAATTGATCGTCTATGCACTGATCGATCTGAACCGAAAAAAACTCGGCGTGCGTACTGCGGTGACAGGCCTGGAGCAGGCGGTGATCCGGCTGCTGTCACAGTATGGCGTCCGGAGTCAGGCGCGGCGGGAGGCGCCGGGTGTCTATGTCGAGGGCAGGAAGATCGCTTCGCTCGGCTTGCGGGTGCGGCGCGGCTGCAGCTACCATGGGGTCAGCCTGAATGTGGATCTTGACCTGACCCCTTTCGGCGCGATCGATCCCTGCGGTCAGCGCAATCTCGAAGTGACCAGCCTGGCACGGTTGGGCGTCGCGGTGAGGTGCCGGGAAACAGCCGCCCCGCTGCTGCTGCAATTGATCCAACACTTTGATTACTCCGGTATCGTCTGATGAGCGACCCCACGTCACTGCAAGCCCCGTCCCGCACCAGCCCGGAGACGCATCAGCGCGGCGGGGAGAAACTGGCGCGTATTCCGATCAAGGTGATCCCGGCCGAAACGCCGCTGCGAAAGCCGTCCTGGATTCGGATCAAGGCAGGAGCCGGCGAGCAGGCACAGCAAGTGAAGCGGTTGCTGCGGGAAGGCGGTCTGCACACGGTCTGCGAGGAGGCGGCCTGTCCCAATCTGAATGAGTGCTTCGGCTATGGGACCGCCACGTTCATGATCCTCGGCGATCTCTGCACGCGGCGCTGCCCGTTTTGCGACGTCGCCCACGGCAAGCCGCTGCCGCCCAGTCCGGAAGAGCCCGACCACCTGGCCTCCAGCGTCAAACGTCTGGGGCTGCGCTACGTGGTAGTGACTTCGGTCAATCGGGACGATCTGCGCGATGGCGGCGCCGGCCACTTTGCGGCGTGTATCGAAGCGGTCCGGCGCGAAAGTCCTGCGACGCGTATCGAAATCCTGATCCCGGATTTTCGCGGGCGCATCGACACGGCGTTGGCGCTGCTTTCCCGGCAACCGCCGGATGTCTTCAACCACAACTTGGAAACGGTGCCGCGGCTGTATGCGGCGGTACGGCCAGGAGCCGACTACCGCGTTTCGCTGGATCTGCTGCGGCGCATCAAACAGGCCCGTCCCACTGTGCCGACCAAGTCGGGATTGATGTTGGGTCTCGGCGAACGCTATGACGAGATTGCCGCCGTGATGCAGGATTTGCGCGAGCATGGCTGTGAGATGTTGACTCTGGGGCAATATCTGCAGCCGAGCCGCGACCATTTACCAGTGCAGCGTTATGTGACGCCGGAGGAATTCGAACGTCTCGGTGACCTCGCGAGGGAACTGGGATTCACCAGTGTCGCCAGTGCACCGCTGGTTCGCTCGTCCTACCATGCGGATCAGCAAGCGCGACACGTTCTCGCACCGACTGCCGAGTGAGGTACATTCTCGAGTGCCTCGTCGTTCCGCCCGGCTTCTCGCTGGCGCTGCTCATGTCCGCGCTGCTGCTGCGGCGGAATCACCGTAAAGCCATGGTGTTCTGCATCGCGCTGGGCCTGCTGACTCTCTATGTCGCCGGCATTCCGGCGACGACCCGATGGCTGCATCAACGCTTGGTTGCCGAAGAGCCCGTAGACGCGCAGCACCTTCAGGTCCAAGTCATTCTCGTGCTGGGCGGCGGCCGTCGGCCCGATGCGCCCGAATACGGTGGGGACACGCTGTCGGCGACTTCGCTGGAACGGGTACGCTACGCGGCACAGTTGCAGAAACGAACGGGATTGCCGTTGATGGTTTCGGGCGGCAGTGTCCGCGGCGAGCTCCGCGCTGAGGCAGAGTTGATGGCCGAAGTGCTGTCCAAAGAATTTGGTGCTCCAGTGCGCTGGATGGAAACAAAAAGCCGGGATACTTTCGAGAACGCGCGCTTTTCAGCGGCCATCCTGCTCGCTGCAGACATCCGGAGGATCGCATTAGTCACGCACGCCTTGCATATGGCGCGCGCTGCGGCGGCATTCCGTCAGGCCGGGATCGAAGTCGTGCCGGCGCCGATGGGCTATTACCGTCCGCTTGAGCCAGACCAGGGACTTGACGACTGGATACCCAGCCCGTTGGCGCTCTACGAATCCGCTTCGGCGTTCCACGAGATTGTCGGGCGGATCTGGTACCGCTGGCGTCAGTAGGGGGCGGATGACGTTGCGATGACGATCCGACTTCTCGGCACACTACGGGGCGAACTCCGGCAGCATCGGTCCTCGTTCTTGCAGTAACCCACTGCCACCCCAGTTTGCGCCTGTAGCCTGTAGTGAGCGATCAGAAGGCATCATCGCGCTGAGTTCATGGACTCGCCCACAGTCGTTCCACACTTGACAGGCGTCAATCCGTCGATATGATTAGCACTCGTTTCGGAGGAGTGCTAACAATGGACCGGAGGAAGCGCCACATCCGCGCCTGCGATCCGGGCGACGTCGGATCGAATTACTTGGCCATACGGCGTCCGTAGCGTGATCCCGAATGGACGGCAACCCGGCGTTCAGCGCGGGTCGAAGTCCTGAGTCATTATCAACATCAGGAGAATTCCGTGAAACTACGTCCTCTGCACGATCGTGTGCTCGTCAAACGCCTGGAAGAAAACCGGACTTCGGCCGGCGGTATCGTGATCCCTGACACGGCGGCCGAAAAGCCGATGCAGGGCGAGGTGATTGCTGTCGGCGGCGGCAAGATTATGGACGATGGCCAGGTCAGACCGATTCAGGTCAAAGTCGGTGATCGCATTCTGTTCGGCAAATATGCCGGGACCGAAGTCAAGCTCGACGGCGAGGAACTGGTCGTCATGCGTGAGGATGACGTGATGGCCGTGTTTGAAGCCTGATTACGCTCGGCAAGTATCCCATTCAGCAACAACACAACCCTATATTTGAGGAATCGAGATGGCAGCGAAAGAAGTGAGATTCAGCGATGATGCGCGCGTTCGGATGATGCGCGGTGTGAACATTCTGGCCCACGCGGTCAAAGTCACCCTGGGTCCGAAGGGCCGCAACGTGGTGCTGGAGAAGAGCTATGGTGCGCCGACCGTGACGAAGGACGGCGTTTCGGTCGCTAAGGAAATCGAGCTGTCCGATAAGTTCGAAAACATGGGTGCGCAGATGGTCCGCGAGGTGGCTTCCAAGACCTCGGATGTCGCCGGTGACGGCACCACCACGGCCACCGTGTTGGCGCAGTCGATCCTGACCGAAGGTCTGAAAGCAGTCGCCGCAGGAATGAACCCGATGGATCTGAAACGGGGCATTGACAAAGCCGTAACGACGGTAGTGGATTCCATCCACGAGCAGTCGGTGCCGTGCGCGGATACGAACGCGATCGCCCAGGTCGGCACGATTTCGGCTAATGCGGACGATTCGATCGGCAAGATCATCGCTGAAGCGATGGACAAGGTCGGCAAGGAAGGCGTGATCACGGTGGAAGACGGTTCCGGACTGGAGAACCAGCTGGAGATCGTGGAAGGCATGCAGTTCGACCGCGGCTACCTGTCGCCGTACTTCATCAACAATCAGCAGAGCATGAGCGCGGAGCAGGAGAATCCTTATATCCTGATCCACGAGAAAAAGGTTTCCAATATCCGAGACCTGTTGCCGGTGTTGGAGGCGGTTGCGCGGGCTAGCC
>JALORT010000484.1 GCA_025458755.1 Methylotetracoccus sp. | reverse complement strand
CTTTACTTTCCAGCGTTGGCGAACGCGGCAAGAATCCGCGCCCAGCTCCGCGCACCCTTGGTGAAGCTCGTCAAATTGTATTTCTCGTTGGGGCTATGAATGCGGTCGTCGTCGAGACCATATCCGACGAGCAGGCTGTCCATGCCGAGCGCATCTTTGAACGACGAGACGATCGGTATTGATCCGCCGCATCCCATCAGCACGGCTGGCTTGCCCCACTCCGCTTCCAGCGCCGCAGCCGCCGCCCGCACCGGCGCCGATGACGTGTCGAAGCCGACCGCCGCGCTACCTCTTGTTCCGATGAACTCCACCGAACAATCCGCCGGCAGATGCGCGCGAATATGGTCCTGCAGCAGCTTGAGGCAGCGATCCGGATCCTGACCCGGCACCAGCCGGCATGTGATCTTCACCGAAGCTTTCGACGGAATGACGGTCTTCGACCCGACGCCCTGATAGCCGCCGGTGATGCCATTGAACTCTACCGTCGGCCGAGCCCATAGCTGCTCGATCACCGAGCAGCCGGATTCACCCGCCGATCGCTTTAATCCCACTCCCGCGAGGAAGGCCTCCTCCGCAGTGGCCGACAGAGCGTTCCACTGTTTCCGTTGCGCATCCGGCAACGGCACGATCCCATCCAGAAATCCCGGGATGACGATCCGCCCCTCTTCGTCATGGATCGCCGCGATCGCCTTCGCCAGCGCCCGGATCGGGTTCACCGCCGGCCCGCCATACATGCCCGAGTGCAGATCCCGCGATGGCCCCGTCACGATCGCTTCCGTGCCGGCCAATCCGCGCAGCATTGTCGTGATCGCGGGTGTGTCCTTGTCCCACTGGCCCGTATCACAAACGAGCACCAGATCGGCTTTCAGTTCGTCGCCCGAATTCGCAAGAAATCCCGGCAGCGATGGCGATCCACATTCCTCCTCGCCCTCCAGCATCACCGACACGGCAACCGGCAACTCGCCGGCGACCTCCTTCCACGCCCGCGCCGCCTCGAAAAAGGTCATCAGCTGACCTTTGTTGTCCTGTGCCCCACGCGCGATGATGACTTTGCCGTTGCCGGGTTCCTCCGCGATGCGCGGTTCGAAAGGTGAACTCGTCCACAACTCCAGCGGATCGGCCGGCTGCACATCATAGTGACCGTAGAAGAGCACATGCGGCTGTCGCGGCGCCCGCGCTGCACGGTCATGCCCGACAACCATCGGATGCCCCGTCGTCTCTCGCACCGAGGCGTCAAACCCGATGTCGCGCAACGTCGCCGCGCACCACTCAGCCGCCGCCCGGCACGATCCGGCAAAAGCCGGATCGGTCGAGACACTGTCGATCCTGAGCAATTGAAACAGCCGGTCCAGCCCCGCCTCGCGGTTCTGATCAAGCTTCTCGAGGACGGCGGGCAGATGCGGATTCATGGAGGTCTCGCAGCAGGTGAAACGTGGGATTGGCGTAACCATACGAAGACGCAGCTACAAGGCGGCGGAGCCCGTTTTGCCCCGCATGGCTTTTGCCTCCGGTTGTGACCTGCTATGCCAGCATCCTGAGGCGATGTCGCGACGCCCTGGAGTCGCGACTAATCTCGTGACCAGCCGGCCCCATCTGGGTCCACGGCACTCCAGCAGACACGGCAGCGCGATGCCAGCTTGGGTCTATCGGTTCGGCCCCGAATACACGGATGGCCACGCGGGTCTCACCGACGAACTCGGCGGGAAGGGCGCAAATTTGGCTGAGATGGCCCGCCTGGGGCTCCCGGTGCCGCCCGGCTTTACGATTTCCACGCGCGTCTGCCGCCACTTCTTCGCCAATGGCGAAACCCTGCCCGATGGACTTGAAACCGACATTCGCGAAGCCGTCGCCGCCACAGGCCGCGCGACCGGAGCGACCTTCGGCGATGCCACGAACCCGCTGCTGCTCGCGGTCCGCTCGGGTGCGGCCATCTCCATGCCGGGCATGATGGACACGATCCTCAACCTCGGCCTCAACGACGTCACGGTCGAAGGTCTTGCCCGGCGCTCCGGCGACGAGCGCTTCGCGTACGACAGCTACCGCCGCTTTATCGAAATGTATGGCGATGTCGTCCTCGGAGTCGACCATGGCCTGTTCGCCGATCTCCTCGACAACTTCAAGAACCTCAACGCGCTCGCCTCCGACACAGAAGTCTCCGCCGCCCAGTGGCGCGATCTGATCAAGCGATATAAGGACGCCATCCGCTCCGAAACCGGGGCTGACTTTCCCCAGAATACGAACGATCAGTTGTGGCGCGCCATCAACGCTGTGCTGCGCTCCTGGCACAACGAGCGCGCGGAAAGCTACCGCCGTCTGCATGCAATCCCCGAAGACATGGGCACCGCCGTCACCGTGCAGGCGATGGTGTTCGGCAATCGCGGCGAAACCTCTGCCACCGGCGTGGCTTTCACCCGCAACCCCTCGACAGGCGAAAAAGAAATATACGGTGAATACCTGCCGAACGCACAAGGCGAGGACATCGTCGCCGGCACGCGTACCCCTTTGCGCCTGACCGAAAAAGCCCGCGTTGAACTCAAGACGAAGGAAGCCTCTTTAGAAACAGCGATGCCGCACGCGTTCGCTGAACTG
>JALORT010000080.1 GCA_025458755.1 Methylotetracoccus sp. | reverse complement strand
ACCCGCAGCGAATGCGACGATCTACTTCAGCAAGGACGAAGCGTTCGAAGAAGCCTTCGGGGCGGACGCCTCCATCGAACTGATCCCGCTTTTTCTGACTGAAGAACAAGTCACGGCCATCGAGCAGAAGGCGAAAGTCAAACTCGATTCGCAGCTTTTCACCTTCTACGAAGGTCGGCGCGACGACCAGGTGCTCGGTTACGCCGCGATCGAGAGCCACACGGTGCGGACGCAGGCCGAAACCTTGATGTTAGTGCTGTCACCGCAAGGCCAATTGACCAAGACCGTGATGCTCGCCTTCCACGAACCCCCGGAGTATCAGCCTCCGGCGCGATGGCTGAACAAAATGGAGGGCAAAAAAGTGGAGGAGCTGGTGCTGAATTACGGTATCGACGGCGTCAGCGGTGCAACGCTGAGTGTGCGGGCAGCGCTCGACAGCGCCCGCAAAGTCCTCGCCATTTTCACACAGGCCTTCCAACCGAACCAGGCGAAGTAAATGCGATTCTTCGTCACCGGCGAGCAGCGCCGCCAATCCATTATCAATGCCATCATCCTGATGTTTCTTGGGTATATCGCGTTATTCTGGGTCAGCAATGGGATGATGTATTTCCACAAGATGGGACTGAATCCCGCGTCCGTGGTCGAATACTATCTGGGGTCGGAGGAAAAGTTCACGCAACCCAAGAGTTATCAAAGCCTGCTCGAAGTCACGCACTTTCATCTGTTCTCGATGGGCATCTTGATCATCACGCTGACCCATCTGTTGTTGTTCACCTCCCTGTCTACCACCGTGAAGTTATGGTTGACAGGAACCACCTTTGTCTCGGCGGTGGCCGACGAACTGGCGGGGTGGTTCGTTCGCTTTCTGCACCCCGCCTTTGCCTACTTCAAAGTCGGATCATTCATCCTGCTGGAACTCAGCTTGGCGAGCTTGCTGGTCTTGACTTCCGCGTCGCTGCTCGCCCAGCGCGCGGCGTGGCGCGCGGCGCGCAGCAAGGCATCGGGCCAATAGCTCCTCGCACAGGCATCTGATGGGAGCCGAGGCGGCCGCTGTCTACCACAGTTTCAGCTGCTCGCGACGGTATCCCTCCGGGATAGTCATCGAGCCGGCGTTTCCCACCACGGGTTCGATCGAGGCCAAAGAAAGACTGTCGGCACGCGACGAACCGGAAAGATCGCGGATCTCGATCGGGACTCCCGGAATGTCCTCTACTGAAACGACCGGAATAGACCAACCCATCAGGCTGCTGAACCCCTTCGTCTTCACCGCCACATGCTGAGCGAAATCGAACAGAGACCGAATGGTCGCATAGTCTTCAGCGGCAAGACCGAGCGCAGCGGCTTGCGACAAACACAGCTCCGCCACTTTCTTCCTGCCGCTCAGCACCGACACGCGGTCGCAGTCGAATGCGCCAACCTTGCGATGACCGTCGCGCCGCGTCAAACGCTTAGCCGAGTTGTTCTTGGCAGCGCTGGCGACTTTGTCGAGATCAATCCCGCCGAGCATGCTCTGCCATTTCGCGCGCTGCTCGGGTGTAAGTTTGCCCAACTGGGCCCCGAGTCCGGCGATCAAAGGCTGCAGCGGTTCGCTCTGCCGGCTGAGCCGGTCGATCGTCTGATCGTTGACGGTCACAAAAGTCTGCGCCTTGTGATCGATCACGACCGCCTCACCGCGCGCGCGATCGAACAAAAAATCGCGTCGGTCCTGGGCATCCAGGCCCGGGATCAGTACGCGGCCCTCCTTGACCAGGACCGGTTGCAGGATTTCGCTGCCGTTAAGGCGATAGTTCAAGGCACTGTCCGCTGAACTGATCGAGGTCACTGCAAACCCCGTCAGGATCCATAAGCGATGGATACGGTACCGCATGGCGACTACTCCCGAGGGATTGAGCCCTCGCGTTGATTGTTTTTGCCGGCAATTATGCCGGGCCGAGAAATGATTTCCGGGGCTGAGCGCCGTTCCGGCCGCCCCTCGGACAACGACCCCACTAACCGGCGATTCTCGCCGGTGTCTCGACGAGTCCATTCGGGTCTGCCACGCCCTCGGATGGCAAGCGCGTACGCCGCCCCGTGTCGCGTTTCCATCCGTCGGGAACTTGGTATAGTCTGGGTCAGAGATCCCGATCCCACCTGACGAGGCCTACGCAATTCGTGAGTTCCGAACACGCCCATGGACCGTTCCTGCAGGGAAAATCGTCACAGTTCCGTGTCGCACTGTCAATGTCCCTGACATTGATTTTCGTGGTCTTTGAGGCGCTGGCCGGCTACCGGGCCAATAGCCTGGCATTGCTGACCGATGCGGCGCATAACCTGACCGATGTGATCGCGCTGGCGGTCAGCTGGTACGCGATGCGAATCGCCGCTCATCCCCCCAATTCCAGCAAAACCTTCGGCTATCATCGGGTCGGTATTCTGGCCGCTCTGCTGAACTCCACGACCTTGGCGCTGATCGCGTTGGGGGTGATGTATGAGGCGTATCAGCGTTACTTAGCTCCACCGGACGTCAAAGCCGACATCTTGATTGTCGTGGGCGCCGCCGCGTTCGTGTTGAATGTCGTGACCGCCTGGCTCGTCAGCCACGGGAGGGAACACGATCTGAACCTGCGCAGTGCCTTCCTGCATTTACTCGGCGATGTATTTTCAACTCTAGGCGCGGTCGTCGCCGGTATCGGCATCTGGCTGACAGGCCTGCATTGGCTCGACCCGCTGGCGAGCTTCCTGATCGGTCTGTTGATCCTCTGGAATGCCTGGACCATCCTTGCAGAAACCGTAGAAATCCTCCTCGAGAGCGCTCCCCGCGACATCGACATGAGTATGATCGTGCGGGATTTGATGCGAATCCCGGCCGTCCGCGGCGTTCACGACCTCCATGTCTGGAGCCTGTCCCAAAGTCTCCGTATGTTGTCTGCTCACGTCGTCACTGACGACATGCCCATCGGTGAAGCCGCCGCGATTCTCACGGACATCAAAGATGTCGTCCGTCGGCGGTACGGGATCGTGCATACCACACTGCAGCTGGAATGCGTGGGATGCGACCCCGATCATCTGTATGGCGATCTGGGCCATCATCACGGCGATCCCCGACCACACCGTCATTGAAATCGCCGCCCGAAGCGACCGAGACGCCGCCTCTGCCATGAAATGCTCCAGACGTCAACTGCGCATCTTCGCCAAGAACCTCAGCACGTCGACTTCATTCGGGGCCACGGCGCCTTGCGACGGGACTGGCGATTCGACACCACCGATCAGATGCAGCCCGGTCGCCCGCAAAGACGCCGCATGGTCGCTGCATGACTTGAGCCTCTCGCTCACACCGGCGCACAATTCATCCAGTGCGGCGCGTAACCCCGCCTGCAATCCTTGGCGAGCGGTTCGTTCGGTGGACGGGCGAAGTTTTCGATGCACGAAGTACGGCAACAACCAAGAGACGGCGATCAGCAACCCGCTGTGAATCGCGAAATTAGTGCCGAGAAAAGGAACCTCTTCGTGGACACTCTGGTAGTACTCGATCACAACCTCGTAAGAGACCCACCCAATGGCCAGCAATGGCGCGACCACCGCAATCAGCCCTGAAAGCTTGAGCCACAACCTTTGAGCCCAACTCCCTGGACGCACCAGCGATTCGCGCAGCGCGGTCTGAGCACGATCCAACACCAGTCGGGAAGCACTGGCGCGCAGATCGCCCAGAGAGGCGGTGAACGGCGCCGCCGGCAGCCCGAGGCTGTCACATTCGACCAGCAGCCGGTCAAGGCTGTCCTCGAAGCACAGTTGTGCCCACTCGTCCCAGAGCAAGCTGATCGCCGGCGCCTCCGCGGCCGATGGTTGAGCCGTCCTGTTGAGGTCCAGCGAGCGCTGCAGGAGATTCCCGTCACGCTGCACGAAGCGGGCGGCCAGTTCCTGAACCGGCCACTGCAGACCGCGCAAAAGCTTGGCCGACGTCTCCGCCCACAGGTTCTGCCAGGTCTCACCCAGTCGCCGATGAGCCGCATCATCCCCAAGCTTTGCGACCAACGCCGCAACCGCATCATCGACGAGCCGTCTTCTCGCCTCGAGATTGTGCTTCGTCAGCTGTTCCATCGCCCTTCGCTCGGACAGTTCCCGGATGATCTGCTCCAGCCGCTCGAAATCATCGACCGCAGCCGGGCTGCGCTCGCTGCGGGAATCGGTCCGCAGGATCACTGGATCGACGAAGCCTCCTAACCGCAGCAGCTTCTCGAAGTCCCCGAGTTGCAGCGGATGCCCGCGGTCCCACTGATTCATGACAAACATCCATGCATGTTCCTGTTCGTGATCCAGCAACAGCCGCCAGCCGCGGTCATCCCGATAACGTTCGGGGCTCACGACATAGATCACCACGTCGATATGAGGCAGCCAGTGCAGTGCGAGCTGATGATTGGAGCGATCAGTACTGTCGAAGTCCGGCATATCGACCCAGAACACATGCCGATAGCCCTCATTCGAATGCAGCGCGATGCGCACCTTGTCCATCGGCAGCATATCCGGCATAGGCCGAAGCCGCACCGATTCGTGCAGATAAACCGAAATTTCGCGCGAAGTCGGTCGTACCGCCCCGGTGCGCGCCACCTCCTGCCGAGCGAGGCGATTCAGCAATGTGCTCTTGCCAACCCCGGTCCCGCCAAAAAAGGCGACAACCAGCGGGCGGTCGTCCTTCTCTTCGAACAGCATCTCCGGGGAGCGCTCGTCCAGCGTCTCGATGGAAGCCACGTCCTGTGCCGACAACCACCCCTCGGTCCGGGCTCGCGTCGCCCACTCAAGCGCCAGCTGCTGGCTCCGCAGCAAGGGCATCGACTCAGCCATAAGCGGCCAATCGCTGCCCGGCCCGCTCTACCGTCGCCGCCGACAGCTTGCAGTGCCTCGAATCATCGAGGCGGTCGGGCAAGGCTCTCAGCAAATCCCCCAGAGTCGCCCGCAGCAGCGCACCCACCGCGACGAGCTGCCGCGACTTCAGGTCTTCGGCCGCGCGGTTCACGTAATGTCCGAGTGCACTCTCGGTGAGCATCGATGTCAACGACAATGTGGCCGGCGCGATCACGAAATCCTGGATGCCGATACCACCGGAATGCAACGCAAACGCCAGTGCAGCGGCATCGGTCGTCATTCGGGTCGCCCGCAAGCTGTTCAGCACAACGGGCCGAGTTTCCAACCTTTGGTAAAGTGCGCGCGCCGTTTGATCGATCTCGACCTGGAAGTTGCCCGCGTAGTCTGCCAACGCCTCTTGCGTTTCCGCTTTGAATTCCTCCTGCGCCGCTCGGAATACCGAAGACAGATCACGCCACCAGCTGCGGCCCGAAGGGTCTTGTTCGCGTTTCGCCAGTACCAGCTGTTGAAGCTGCAGCAGTAAATGATCGATCAACTGTTCCAGAATCGCCTGCTCGCCGCTTTTGGGGTCACGGTCCGCGGTTCCGCTCATCACGCGCCGACCAAGCCGTGTTGCCTGCCGGAACGGCCAGGTGAGTAATCGCCTCGCCGAGGCGACGGCACCCGCGACCCCGGGGACCTCAAGTAACGTCAGCAAGCGCGCCAAAGCCCGCTGAAAGGTCTCATAATGGTGCGGATGATTGAGATAGTCGCGTTGGTAGCACACCACCACTTCCTCGATCCCACGATGGATGGCGCCGTCCCACTCGGCACGGGCCTGCTGTTCGGCCCGGACCGGCGCGAGCCAGCCCGACCAATGCCGTTCGAGCAACTCACGTGTCCGTTTGCGACGGGCCTGGCGGCTGGCCGAAGCCAGCTTCCGGTGAATCCACCGCGCCAGCCCATCAACTGCTGCTGGCGGAAGGGAGGGATTGGCTGCCTCGACGAACGGCAGCGTGACCACGAACGGCAGGGAATCGACCCGGCAGCTGCGCCATTTTTCCTCGAGCGAAGCCAGAAGCGCATCGCGCGAAGCCTCATCGACCTTGTTCAAAATGATGGCCGTCGGATGACCGAGCGGTTGGAGCAGCGAAACCATGTCCCATACCGATTCGTCCGAGTATTTGTCTTTGCTGAGGACCAGGATGGCGAGATCCGCCAAAGCGGCGATCCGGAGCACGTGGCCGCGGTAGTGAGCGGCATCCACGGAATCAAAGTCGGGCGTATCCCAGAGGCACGCGGCCGGAACCGGCGGCGTTATGTCCAACGCGCCGACGTCTGCCAGAGCGTAGCAATCGAAGCGGTCACGCGGAAGCTGGTCGGCGGCCACGCGCTGCAGCGGTCGAAAAAACCCATTCAGCGCCCGGATCGTCTGCTCGGTACCGGCTCCCCAGCAGAACCCCTGGGGGTGGATGGTAAAGCCGGCCAACGGGCTGACTTCGGCGAGGTCCCGCCCCAACACGCCATTGGCCAACGAACTCTTGCCGGCCTGCGTTGGCCCGAGCAGGGCGATCTGCGGCAGTAACAACGGAGACTGTCGATGCAGCTGATCGCATTCCAGGCTGGCCAGCGCAAGCCCGAGCGACGATACGGCCTCATCGTCATACCCGCCGTCCCGGGATGGTACGCCCGTGACCGCATGACATCGCTCCAGCGCCCGGAGAAAAGCCCGCAGTTCCTCACCGTCGGTCGCTTCCGCCGATTCGGCAATCAGAGCATTGCGACGTGACATCGCCCCGCGATATCTGTCGACCATCAGGTATTCCTAATTTCGGGCAACCGAGCGCCTGTGCAGCCCGAAGAAGTATGGATCGTCATCCCGAGTCGATCGAACGAGAGAGAGGGATTAAGGGCGTTTGCGCGACAACGACTCGGCTGCCGCCCGCAGCCGCTTCGAAGTATCTACTCATACGCTACTGCGGCTAGCGGACATCTTAGGCATCAGGCTGACTCCCATCAGTCGCCGTGTGTCGGCAGGCTGCTCGTTGTCGCCATCTCACGTCAGGCCTTGTGATGATACCAGAAATTCCCGAATGCCCGAAGGCACCCTGGCTGTCCTGCACGCCCAGTCCGATTTCCATCACTGCCGCGACCCGTCTCTGTGCCGACGTCCCCCACCGGCGGGCGGCATCGAGACTGCGGAACGTGCGGGCTTGAAATGCCGCTGCGCCGTCTTCATATCGAAGGCACGATGCATTAACAACCACTCTTACGAGGACTTGAGGATGAGTAACAGCCGCTACGATCCTTTGAATTTATTAAGCCAGCTTCAGCGCGAACTCGAACGATCGCTGGACGTGACCCGCGCCGGAACCGAGACGGCCGCCACGGCGGAATGGACCCCCGCGGTCGACATCAAGGAGGAACCCGATTCTTACGTGCTGGTGGCGGATCTACCCGGAGTCAGCCCGGACCACATCGATGTCACGATGGAAAACGGCATCCTGACACTGAGAGGTGATAGAACGACTGAAGCGAAAACCCGCCGTGACGCTTACAAGCGCGTCGAACGTGTCTATGGTACTTTCTACCGGCGCTTTTCTCTGCCGGATACCGCCGACGCCGAAGGCATTTCTGCGCGCTGCACCAACGGCGTACTGGAGATCGTGATCCCGAAAAAAGTTGCGGTGCAACCGCGCAAAATCGTGGTCAGCGGCGACCAATAAGCCTCGGCGGCGTATCAACTGAACGGGAGGCCTGCACCCGCAGGCCTCTTTACGTTTTTGTCGGCCACTGCCGTTGCGCCAGTCCTTATTTCGAAGTTCGCCGATCAAACGCGCGGAGAGGTCGTGCCGCTCGCGCGCCGCCCCATCCCCTCGGCGGTCGCCGCAAGAGCTGGCATAAAGCATTCGATACGACGGCACGTTCACGACGGCCCGCTGTCACCCCATTGGCCGCAAAAAGCGGCAATCCTTATCTGCACCAGGTAAAATGATGCCTTTAAACCGGAAGCGCGGAGACTGAGGGGCTCACGGCGATCGGATCCTCCCGATGAATCGGGGAATATCCGCCAGAATGTCCTGTAATCGGCGACACCTCGAATCCAGCGCCGCATCTTCAGCACGAACTGCTCCGCCCACGCAAGATTCTACAAGATGGCGTCAATGCCCATGCCCACTGTCGGCCATGACACAGTTCGCGCACTGCGTTGGACTGAGGAGGGGCTGTTCGTCCTGGATCAGAG
>JALORT010000079.1 GCA_025458755.1 Methylotetracoccus sp. | reverse complement strand
GGCCCATCTGCCGCAACTCCTCCGTCACCCGCCGCTCCGCCTCCGCCGCCTTCTCCACATCGCCCGCCGCGTTCTCCACCACCGCCAACAGCGACTCCACCTTGGCCCTCAGCTCCGGATGGTCCCGCAAGCGCTCTTCCACGCCACGCTGCTGCCCCACCTTCGCCTCGATCTCCGACCACCGTGCCGCCATGGGTTTCGCTCCGAGTTAACCTGACCCATGGTTATTTACCTCGCCCAGGTCCATTTGTCCAGCGCATTCCGTCAGGCGGTCAGTCGCACTTTCGATTGCACCCCGCCCGTTCGCCTTGACAGTCCTTGGGGGCCGCGTTGGTTTATCATTGACGGCTCGATAAGAACCCAGATGCCGTCGCCTGGGGGGTAAACAGGGCACGTCCAGGCTCGCCTCCGAATTCCGGCGAAAGGCTTCCGATGTCGCTCTGGACGGCCAGGGTGACCCGGGCCGTCCGGTCTGCTGTTGATTTTGTTCTGAGCGAGGAACGCCCGAACCGCAAGGCCATTCGGATGCGGCGCGGGAACTGAAGTCCATCTGATGAATCTCCCTATGTCCGTTTCTATCGACGAAAAGCGTGCTGAGCTGCTCGAGCGCTACCATCAGTGCTCGCCAACGGACCAGGCCGCCGTGAATTTGCTGGCGGTTTCCTGGGGCGGGCTCAGCAAATCGCAGATCACGACCACGCTGCGTAAGGTTCTGAGCTTTGGCGCAGCGACAAAAATCAATTGGGATCTGCTTCAGCGCAGCGGGCTGATCGAAATTCAAAAAAAGTGGAGCGGCGGCCAGCAATTCGCCTGCAATACGCTCATTGCGGAACCGGTTACGCGGGAGCTGGTGGCGAGCGGTGCTTTCGAAACCTATGTCGGGCTGGTGCGCCTCGCCGCGCCCCTGCAGCCGACCTACCTGAAAACCGCCAAGGACGACATCCAGTTTCGTGACGACGACGAGCTGATACGGGAAGTCCGTATCGGCATGTACCGTGGGGACATCAGCTACATCGACCAGGTGTTCCGGATGCTCCAGCGGATGAGGTTTTCGTACTGGAACGGTCTGCCGCAACGCTGGCCCGACCCCGCGCCCATTTATGCACTGGTCTGCGACAATCCGTTCGATCGCGAATGGTTCGAGCGGTTACCGGCGAAAATCAGAGAATCCGCGCTGCCTCTGCTGCTGCTGCAGCAGGCGGCGGTTTGGCGGCTGAACCCTTCGGCTTTCGACCTGCTGCGGGAAGCCTGCGAAAACCCCGCCGCACAGGCGCCCGAAGAGTGGCAGCTCTGTCGGGCGCTCCTCGCGATTTTCAGGGGCGAGCTGCTATGCGCCCAGTCCGCACTGTCTGGCTGTGCGTTAGGCCATCGGGAGCGTTCGTTGCGCGGGCTGCTCTCGCTGGTGCAGGGGGATCAGGATCAAGCCCTGCGGGGCTTCCAGGAAGCGCTGAGTCTGCTGCGCAAGGAGCAGAACAGACGCAAGGTTTTTCTTCCGGGCGCCGTCGGCATCTTCTTCGTGCTGGCTCTGTCTCAGCGCCGCCGCAGCGGCGACCAGGAAGAGGCGCAACGACTGACGGATGCCGTACCGGAAGGCCATCCGTTCCGGCCCGCGTACCTGCTGCTGGGGTACATTCCGGCGCTCGAACGGAATCAGCCCGGCGCCCTGGATCGATTGAACGGGCTGTTGGCGCAGCTCTCGCGGACCGGCCACATGGGACCGTGGGAGGTATGGATCGCGCTATGGCTGCTCCACCACTATGGGTCCGAAAAGCAAGCGTCCGCTCATCTCCCGCAGGCCCAAAGCTATCAGCAGCAGGCGGCTCAATGCGGTTACGGTTGGCTGGCCGCGGAAATGGCCGCTCTGATCGCGCAGATCAACCCCCGCGACAGCGAGACGCACAGCAGAGCCGAAGCGTTCGAGCAAGCGGCGGGCATCAGGCTGCTGGTCAACCGTACCCCGCGCGAAGAAGCGTGGGAGCGCGCTCTGAATGCCATCAAGAATACCGTGGGGCGCCCGCCCGTCGTGTCGAAGGACGAGGGCGCGGAGTACCGTCTGGCCTGGCTGCTGTCGCGTGACCGTGCCTCCTACCTGGGCTTTGCGCTGGAGGCTCGGGAGCAGAAGCGCAACGCCAGCGGCGGCTGGACCAAGGGCAAGACCTTGTCGATGAAGAAGGTGGTCGAGCTGGCGGAATTGGCACCCTATTTTTCCGAGCGGGATCGCCGCGTGGCGGCTCACATCGCGCCCAACCGGTACACCAATATCTATGCAATGTCCAACCGAGCCTGGCTGGCGATGATCGGCGCGCCTGCGGTGCACTGGAAGGACAGCGGCGTCGCCGTGGAGCTGGTCGCGGCCGAGCCGGAGCTGCGTGTCCGGAAAAAGGCCAACGGCGAGCGGGTCAGAATCGAGTTCTGGCCGTTGTGCGACGAGGACGAGAGCGTGGTGCTCGCCGAAGACGGGCTGACCCGCCTGAAGATCGTTGAGCTCAAACCGGAGCACCATCGCCTCGCTCAAATCATCGGCAAGGGCATCGATGCGCCGGTGTCGGCGCAGGAGCGCATTCTGGCCAGCCTGGGTGCCGTGTCCGCGCTGGTCACCATCCACTCCGACATTGGCGGTAGCGAACTGGCCGCGGCGGAGACCGTCGACGCCGACGCCCGTGCTCATGTGCAGCTGATTCCCGAAGGCGAGGGCTTGCGCGTCGCCGTGTTGACGCGCCCTTTCGGCGAGCAGGGTTCTTATTTTGTTCCTGGTTCCGGAGGCGCCAGTCTGATCGCGGAAATCGGGGGCAAGCGACTGCAGACACGGCGCGATCTGGAACTCGAGCGTCGGCTGGCGGACGAACTCATCGCCTCTTGCCCCAGCCTCGCCGATCACGCCGAAGAAGTGACGGCCTATCAATGGTTGTTGGGTGAGGCCGAGACCAGCCTGGAGTTCTTGCTGGAACTGCACGAGATGGGCGACAGAGCTCAGATCGAATGGCCGCAGGGCGAAAAGCTGAAGGTGCTGGGACAAGCCGGTTTGAGCCAGTTCAGTATCAAAGTGAAGCAGCAGCGCGACTGGTTCAGCGTGAGCGGCGAGCTCACGCTGGATGACGGCCAGGTGCTGAACATGCAGCGTCTGCTCGAACTGACCGAAGGCGCTAAGGGCAAATTCATCCGCCTCGACGAAGGCCACTTTCTGGCGCTGACCGAGGCGTTCAAGAAGCGTCTCGACGATCTGCGCGCCTACTCCGAAAAACACGGCAAGGATTACCGGCTGCATGCGCTGGCGCTGCCGGCGATGGAAGAGATGGCCGAAGAGGTGGGGGAATTCCAGGGCGATTCCGCCTGGAGGGCACAACTGGAGCGCCTGCGTCACGCCGAGACGGTTCAGCCCAAGCTGCCGTCCACATTGCAGGCGGAGCTGCGCGATTATCAGCGCGACGGCTTCGAATGGCTGTCGCGGCTGGCCGCCTGGGGCGTCGGCGCGTGTCTGGCCGATGACATGGGATTGGGCAAGACGTTGCAGGCGCTGGCCCTGATCCTGAGCCAGTCCGGCGAAGGACCGAGCCTGGTGGTCGCGCCGACTTCCGTTTGCATGAACTGGCAGAGCGAGGCCGCCCGGTTCGCGCCGGCGCTGAATGTTCAGGTGTTGGGCGGCGGCGACCGGGAAAAGCTGATCGGCACCTTACGCCCAATGGACCTTCTGATTTGCAGTTACGCGCTGCTGCAGCAGGAATCTGTCGGTGAACTGCTGGCTGGCCCGGTGTGGCAAACCATTGTGCTGGACGAGGCACAACTCATCAAGAACCCGGCGACCAAGCGGTCTCAGCAGGCTATGGCGCTGCAAGGCCGGTTCAAAATCATCACCACCGGCACGCCGGTCGAAAACCACCTGGGCGAATTGTGGAATTTATTCCGGTTCATCAATCCCGGCCTGCTCGGCTCTTTGGAGAGCTTCAACCGGCGCTTCGCCGGGCCGATTGAGCGGAACCAGGATCGGGAGGCGCGACAGCGTCTGAAGAAGCTCATCCAGCCTTTCATCTTGCGGCGAACCAAGTCCCAGGTGCTGGATGAGCTGCCGCCGCGCACCGAGATCGAACTGCACGTCGAGCTCAGCGAACAGGAGTCCCTCTTCTACGAAGCCTTGCGGCGCAAGCTGCTGACCGAGCTGAACGAGACCCACGGCCCCGCGGAAGACAAACGCTTCCAGGTGATGGTGGCCATCACCAAGCTGCGTCGCGCATGCTGTAACGCGCAACTGGTGGCGCCGGAACTCGGACTGCCGAGTAGCAAGCTGGCGTTGTTCGGCGAGGTCGTGGAAGAGCTGCTGGACAACCGCCACAAGGCCCTGGTGTTCAGCCAGTTCGTCGATCACCTGACTCTGATCCGCGCCTTTCTCGACGAAAAGAGGATCGCCTACCAATACTTGGACGGACAAACGCCGCCGGCGGAACGCAAGAAGCGGGTGGACGCTTTTCAGGCCGGGCAAGGCGAGGTGTTCCTGATCAGTCTGAAAGCCGGGGGCGTCGGGCTCAATCTGACGGCAGCGGACTATGTGATCCATATGGACCCCTGGTGGAACCCGGCGGTGGAAGACCAGGCCTCCGACCGTGCACACCGCATCGGCCAGCAGCGACCGGTCACCGTGTACCGGCTGGTGACCAAAAACACGATCGAGGAGCAAATCGTCTCGCTGCACCGTCACAAACGCGACCTGGCGAACAGCGTGCTGGAAGGCGGCGAAATCAGCGGCAAGATCAGCGCCGAGGACCTGCTGAAGTTGATCGAGCTCGGGTGATGTTGAAGGTCTTGCTGCAAGAAATAGGATGAAGCGGCAGGGGCGTCAGCAGGGTGGCGGGTTGCTTCACGCCGCCGGCGAACAAGGTCCCGTCGGAGCGAGCACACGGCCTCGAGCGGAATGCGGCATTTGCCTTGCCCGGATGCGCCATTTCACGCGATTCTCCGTGACCGAGCGTCAGCGACGTTGCCGAGCGTCCCGAATGCTTCGGTTGCGCGACGTTGGCAGGGAATGTGCTTCAAATGATTTGCGGCAGTGCGTAGAGCCTCGGCAAGGGAGTCCCAGGGAGGGGATGGCAAAGGGAATTCGATGCGGGCAGAGAAACGTTCTCGGAGAATGCTGGACGCGCTCAAGGCAGGATCACAGGGACACCGGGCGGAGAGGCAAGCGGGTGCGACGGCCTTCGCGAAGCCCAACGCTCGTGTCAACGTCGGCGCCTCGGCGCGGGCAGAGACAACCATGGGCACTAAACTGGACGTTGCGTCGGAGCAGGGCAGCAGGAGACAGTGCCAGCCGCCGAGGGTCAACGCGTCGCCAACTTTTTTGTTTCGGGAGTACTTGGACGTTCTGCCCGGCTTCACGAAAAAGTGGCGGCGCTCCTTTGTCAGCAAGAATTCCTGCCAGGATCCCGACCCACCGCGACCGAAGAGGGGTGTCCCGGCCGATGCCAGTCCTCCGCACTTCGTCTATTTCCGCAAGGGCGCGTCGCGCAGATCAGAAAAGCAGTTTGGGTTGAAACGGAGTCGTTGACAGCGCCGACGACGGATGGCGTCCGCGCTGGGTCGCGACGACGGAGACCGGGCTTATCCGGCCGCGGCGGCCAATTTGCGGAGTGATCCGTCGGCCCCGTCAGAACTTCATGGGGAGGTAAGTTGGGTGGCGCAGCCATCCCCAACTTACCCGCCGCATGCGCTGGCTCCCAGGCTATTGGCATCCCGCCGCGGACAGCCAATCGGCTGCCGGCCCTTGATCCTGCAACTGGCCATCCGCACCCATGGTGTATACACGGTTGTCGCGCGTGGATACGCCAAGGTAGGTATTAGTCGCCGAGTAGTGGCGATAGCT
Organism: Methylotetracoccus sp.; assembly: GCA_025458755.1. Taxonomy (GTDB): domain Bacteria; phylum Pseudomonadota; class Gammaproteobacteria; order Methylococcales; family Methylococcaceae; genus Methylotetracoccus. The sequence continues at coordinate 2,243 of JALORT010000079.1, read as the reverse complement.
GTAAATATCAGAGAACTTGGTATAGCCATCCGACGGTGCGAAGAGTGCGGGGTAAGCGCTTTCCGCCCAGGCGAACAGGCATCCGGTCGTGGGCTGGGCCGGAACGCTCAGGAAGTGATTGACGATGGTGCGCCCTCCGGACATCACCAGGTCCGGGTACTCCAGCAGTTTGAACTTTTCGAAGGGATTGCCGCGTACGGCGATGAGGTCGGCCGGCGCATTGGCGGTCAGCGTACCGAGGCCCGGTATCCCGAGATGTTCTCCGGCTTGCGACGTCGCGGCTTTGATGACGTTGACGACGTCCGTGAAGTCGATCGCTTCCCCGCTAGTCAGGTGCAGCATCATGTGCAGTTCTTCGCCGTTGATGCCCCAAGGGACATTGTCGTGGCCAATTTCAGAGCCGTACAGGAATTGCGCCGCCGAGCCGGCGTTGTGCGCCATCAGGTGGGCCAGCGTGTGGGCATTGGAATGGATACCCGCGCCGCGGGTGTTCACGCAGGAAGCAAGGGTGTCGATGGTGGTGACAAAGGTGACGCCCTGCTGGATCGCCTGTTGCAACAAGGGGGCATCGATGGCGGCACAGGGCATATGAGCCAATTCATCGACGCCCGCCCACAGCGCCCTTTTCAATCCGGTGTTTTCGCCGACATGCGCGATGACGCGCTTGCCCAGTGAATGCGCCTTGGCCACGATCGCGTTCGCGATGTCCTGAGAAAGCATATTCCACGGTGTGGCGGGTACGGGCTGATCACCGTGCGGCTGCATCCAGGGGGCTCCCGGTTCGCCTCCCGGCTCCAGCGCGATCTTGATCGCGGTCGCACCTCCCTTGACCAGATCGTCGACGACCTTTTCGGCTTCGCCCGCTGAGGTTACTGGAATGCCGACCTTATCGTAGCCTCCCGTCCCTCCGCCGAACACGTTGAGCGGGTATCCGCCCGGCGCTTGGATAATCGGCCCGGTGCTTAGCAATCGCAGGGACCCTTGCCCGCCTTCGGCCGGCGCTAGCGGGCCGCCGGTATCTTGCGCGGTGGTGATGCCGTGTTCCAGAACCTTTCTCTTGTTCACATTTTGAAACCGAATGTGAGCGTGGGATTCAACAAAGCCGGGCAAGATAGTCGCGTCGCCCAAATCGTACCGGTTCGCGCAGAGCGTGCTTAAGTCTTCGGCGGGTGCGACCCGATCGATCTTGTTGCCATCGATCAATACCGCCATATTTTCCTGAGGAAAATGGATTCCATCGAATACACGCGCGGCGGTAATGACTTGACAGCTGGGAGGTTCGGGGATGTTGGGGTGTGACGGGTCAGTCGCATCCTCACCGGAATGCGCAAGGACATTGATGTTCACACTTTGGCTCACTAGCAGTGACAGCATCAGGCGGCTCCTAGCTGCGCGGCAATTTCGAAGGGTCATCGGTTCTTATCCTCGTTGGTTTGGTCGCGATGTTGAGATGATTGATTTGAGATCGGGTCAGGCCCCAGAGCGGTGATTGCGGGAAACGCGATTGACCCTCAGTGGCCAAGCCGTCACTGCATTGCGGCGGCAGCAGTAAATCCACTACACCTCTGAATCTGGGCTGCAGTCTCGGCCTTTTCTGCCCGCAGCAGTCTAGTCCCGCCCAGCGGCGGGGTTTTAGGCCAAACGAAATGAGTTTTAGGGAAAAACTAACGGGCTTTCTGCTAAACGGGGCACCGTATGTGCCGCGTTGAGGCACCCTGTCAGCGAGGCGCGCCGTCATCCCGGCTCGGAGAGTCGGTATCTGTCAAGGGCGACGGTATGGTTTCGAGGGGTTTAACGCCAGCGTCGTTTTCGGGAGGCGAGCCATTCCGAGAGCGGTTGGTGAGCTCCTTCCCGGCCCGGTTTGATGCCTGGGCACCGAAACGGGAATGGGACGGCTCCGGCACAACTCCGGAATGCGGGAGGAGTGGCGGCTGCGTCGTCAGCCTTTTTTCGCGATGTGCTTGGGCGAAATCCCGAAATGCCGCGTGAATGCGGCGCTGAAGCTGCTGGCATGTTTGTAGCCGACCAGATCGGCTACCGTGTCGATCGGGAAACGACGGGATTCCAGCAGCTCGTAAGCCTTCCGCATGCGGATCTCGAACAGCAAGCCGTAAGGCGTGTTGTTGAAGCAGCGATGAAAGAGCTGAGTCAAGCGGATCTGGTTGGTGCCGACGCGCCTGGCCAGTTGCAACACTGTCGGCGGGTCTTGGTATTCATTGAACAAAATGGCCCTCGCCGCATTC
>JALORT010000483.1 GCA_025458755.1 Methylotetracoccus sp. | reverse complement strand
GCGGAACCGGAACCAGCCCTTCGACTCCTGGGGAGGCAAATGACTCAGCCGTTCTTCGATCTGTTCGCGAGACCCGACCAAAACCAGCGTCCGCCCCAACTGGATCAGGTCGCCGTACTTCAGAACCCGCAGACGCACGTCTTCGCCGTTGACCCGTGTGCCATTGGTGCTCTCCAAATCGGTCAGCACCAATCGGTCGCCATCGGACTGGATCTTGACGTGGAAACGGCTGACCCTTTCGTCGTTCAGTTGAATGATATTGCCTTCTTCGCGCCCGATCGTAACCGGCGTGTCAAGACTTTCGAAAACTCGGCCGCGATCGGCGCCGTCAAGAACTCGCAGGGTAACCCGCACCATGTTCAGCTCGAATTCGTTTCAGTCAAAGCGAATGAAATCCGATGAAAGCATCCGTAAGTGCTTATAACATCCCGGTGATTGCAGGGTCAAGACACGGAAGGCGACCTTTTCGGGAAAAAAACGCAATCCCCATCCGGCCGACCCAGCCCCGGTCCGCCCGGCAACGTTTGCTTGACGTGGCCGGCGCATGCGCGCCATACTTGCCGACACGATGGCGGTTTGGGACCGCCGAGGAAACCTGCCGAACCATCCCACCGAAATATGTCGATCGAACTCCGTGAACGCGTCCCAACGTGACACCGCGACGAATTTGGAACTCGCCCCGCTCGGTCGGCGGCGGATCGAGACAGGGATCTTCTTCCTGCTGTTCTATCTGTACGTCTGGCTGGTCTTGGACACACGCTTGGTTCATCATGCCATCGGCATTGTCACCCCCTACCACGCTCTTGCTTTCACGACTGGCTGGGCGGTGTTCCATGACTGCGTCTCGCGGCCCGGTGGGCTGGTGGAATATCTCGCACGCTTCGTGTCCCCGTTCTACGGGGTCGGTTGGCTGGGTGCCGCAATCCTGACCGGCCTGGCGTGGTGTACCAGTGCGGTCGTGGATGCGCTCCAGCAGATCACGGGCCAGACGCGAGGGATGGTGATTCGGTATGGGCCGCCCGTTCTGTTGCTCGCGATGCACGGCAAATACGATCAGCCGCTGACGACCTTCCTGTCCTTGCTGGTGGCTCTGGCGCTGTTCTTGATCTACCAGCAACTAGCGCTGCGCAACGCCGTCACGCGCGGCGTTTTCTTGCTGGCGCTGAGCGGGGCGGCTTACATCATCGCTGGCCCGAAGGGGCTCTGGTTTCCGATCTTGGCCGCGGTTTACGAGTGGCCGATCAACGGTCATGCAGGACGGGGAGTGATGGCTCTGGTGTCCGCGCTGCTGTTGCCAGGCCTGCTCGGAATCCTCCTGTTTCGGCTGTCGGTGCGGGAAGCTTATCAAGGTCTGCTTCAGCCGGCAGAAGGGATGGCAGAGGGTGACTGGTTGTATGCGCTGGTCCTGTATCTGTATTTCCCGATGGTGCTGACCGGTGCCGTATTACGGCCACTGGCAGAGACGTGCTGGAGATCCTGTCGAGAACAGCTCGCGGTGATCGCCGGGAATCCGTCGCGCGGCGAGAGCCTCGGCCGGTTCTTGCGGCGAGGCGAATCGAGATGGAGCATCAAACTGGCCGGGATCTGCCTGGCGGCAGGCGTGATCGCCTGGTCGACGCTTCACGCGGATACCAGGTTTGCCTTGTTGCTTGATTTCTACTGCCAACGCGAGCGATGGCACGACGCGCTGAGGACGGCGGACAGCCGACCGCACAACGTAGCCTACGACCGCAATCAGCGAAACGTGCTGATGGCCCTGTACCACGCGGGGCGGCTGGGTGACACGATGTTCTCCTACCCGCAGGCCGCGGGCAAAGATCCCTTCCTAGTTCCGCAGGCCGAGCGGGACGTCCACGCCTATCTGCAAGAGAGCCGCTTCTACCTGGAACTCGGATTGGTCAACCGGGCGGAGAAGTGCGCTTACGAAGCGTTGGCGGGAACCGGCGATCTGCCCGCGGTGCTGGAGCATTTGGCGATGATCCAAATCGTGAAAGATCAACCGGAAGCGGCCAAGGTGTTCCTGAACGCACTGGGCAAGAAGCCGCTCCATCGCCGAGTCGCCGCGGACATGCTCGAGCGGCTCGAAGCCGATCCCCGTCTGGAAAGTGATCCGCGAGTGCGACAGCTCCGCCGGTGCAGACTTAGCGAAGACCGCGTGTCGGCCTCGCTCGACGGCAACCGCGAAGAATCCCTGCGGGCGCTTCTCGACCAAAACCCGGACAACCGGATGGCCTTCGAGTTTCTGATGGTTCATTACCTGCGAATCGTCCGTCCCGGCCAAGTTGTGGAAGCCCTTTCCCAGCTCGAACGCTTCGGCTACTCGGAAATTCCTCGGCACTTTCAGGAGGCGATCTTCGTGCATGCGAGCCTGACGAACACGCCGTTTCCGCGTAACGAGTATCGGCTCGACCGCGAGACGCAGACGCGTGCCACGGCGTTTTTCAACATTCTTGGCCGGAGTTCCGATCGGGAGGAAGCCAAGCAGAGGGCGGTCGAAGCGGGTCTGAGCGACTCCTATTTCTTCTACTGCTGGTTCGGCGTCTCGGGGTGGAATTCGCATGGCGAGTAGATTGGTGAAACGGATCGCGATCGCAGCCCTACTC
>JALORT010000482.1 GCA_025458755.1 Methylotetracoccus sp. | reverse complement strand
GGCATCGATTCGCGGCGGGAAAGCCGGATCGTGACGGCGGCCGTCATCCGCATGGGCCAGACCCTGGGTCACCGCCTGGTGGCGGAAGGTGTCGAGACCGAGGCCCAGCTCAATGCACTGCGTGCGTTAGGCTGCAATTACGGACAGGGTCACCTCTTCGGACGACCGCTGGACCCAACGGCGATCGTCGATGCCATAGCGCGGTCGATCGAGGCGCAGCGCAGTACCGAGGCGAGATCCGCTTTGCCACGGCGGCGGACGCTTTCGGAGTCCGACAGTTCTAAACTGATGTAGACCACTGGGGCCGCGGCTGTCATGTCAACGGGTCCGCAGCGGTTGACATCAGATAGCGAAGAGCCCCGTTCAGCGAAGATAGCTTCGGGTAATCTGACTGGGGGATCGTGATCCCGAGACGCTTCTCAAGCCTCAGCATGAGCTCCACGAAATCGATGGAATCGAATTCGAATTGATCGCGAAAGCTCCTGGCCGGATCCAGGCTTTCGACCGCTACTTCGGGCGCTACGTCCACAAGAACGGCGATGACTTCGGACTTGATCTTTTCCGCGTCCATGTTCGTAATCAAAGATTGGGATCGAGGGAGGACAGATCGCCCTGCGGCAGGCCCAACTCCTGCGCTCTCAACAGGCGCCGCATTATCTTTCCAGAGAGCGTCTTCGGCAGCCTGTCTCGAAACGCAATCTCTCGGGGCGCGATGGCCGGTCCCAGTATCCGGCGCGCGTGCGCATGCAGTTCACGCCGGAGTGCCTCGTCCGCAACCGTGCCCGGCTTCGGAACCACGACGGCCTTGACCGTCTCGTGGATGATCGGGTCGGGGACGCCGAAGACGCCCGCGTCCGCGACCGCGGGATGAGCGAGCAACACGCGTTCGATTTCGGTGGGGCCGATCAGGTGTCCGGCGGACTTGATGGCATCGTCAGCGCGCCCGACAAACCAGTACCAACCATCGGCGTCTCGCCTCACCATATCGCCGCTCAGATACCAGCCCTGGGCAAAGCAGCGCTCGTATCGCTCCCTGTCGTTGAGGTAACCCTGAAACATGGATGGCCAGCCGACGCGCAGCGCCAGTTCGCCCCGGCAGCCAGGCGTATCCAGAATCTCAATGCCGCCCCCACGCTTTCGCTCAACCACCGCTGCCTCGATACCCGGCAGAGGCTTTCCCATCGAACCGGGCATAGGCTGCATGGACGCCTGGTTCGCGATCATGATCGAGCCGGTTTCCGTCTGCCACCAATTGTCATGCAGGGGCGTGCCGAAAACCTGTTCTCCCCAGGTCACCGCCTCGGCGTTGAGCGGCTCTCCCACACTGGCGATGAAGCGCAAGCGGCGGTAGTCATGACCGCGAATCACCTCGTCTCCAAGACGCATCATCATCCGAATCGCGGTGGGCGAGGTATACCAGACCGTTACCTGGTGATCCTGCAGAAGGCGACACCAACGCACAGCGTCAAATTCCGCGCTGTCTGCCAGCAGTGTGGCTCCCATGACGAGCGGCGCAATGATGCCGTAGCAGGTTCCAGTGATCCACCCTGGGTCGGCGGTGCACCAGAACACGTCTTCCGGACCAAGATCGAGGGCGCGCACCGCCGACGCATAGTGCGCCACCACCGCGTCATGGGTGTGAATGACTCCCTTGGGGATGCCGGTCGTCCCGCTGGTGAAGTGGAGGAGGGCCGGGGTTTCAGGCCTGGTCGCGGCGACGGGACAGACATCGCTGCTGGCATCGAGCAATGACCAAAAGGACTCGGTGGAGGGTGGGGCGCCTCGGTCGTCGTCCGCGATTATCACGTGCGCCAGCCCGGGTAGCGACGGGCGCATCGGGGCGATCTTGCGTTCGTATTGCCGCCGGGAGGTTACCAGGACCGCGGCCTCGCCGGCCAACATGCGGCTCCTGATCGGCTCGGGACCGAATACCGAAAACAACGGGCAGAACATGGCCCCGAGCTTCAACGTTCCCAGGGCGGTGATGTACTGCGCCGGGTCGCGTCCCAGCAGAGTGAAGACTTTTTCACCCGAGCCGACGCCAAGCTGTCGCAGGACATTGGCGAACCGATTGGTCGATTCGCCGAGCTGGCGGTACGTCAGGTCAGCGGGCGTGCCGGTGGGCCCGATCCAGCGGATCGCCACATGGTCGCGGCGCACACCCTCGGCGTGGCGATCCACCGCCGAATGGGCGATATTCAGCCCATTGCCGGGCAGCCCGGCTAGGGCTGCGCGGGCCTTGTCAAAGTCGAAGTCGGCGCCCTGCCTGTTATGCGGGCCGTGCGGCACGTCTTGACGGGGCGTTGGCGGTGGAGTCATCAAGTCTGAGGGTAACCCGGACAACTTCGAACTCTCCCGGAATCCGGGACCGTGCAAAACCCAAAACGCTGCAAAGCTTCAGCATCGGCTCGTTTTCCGCCAGCACATCGCCGAACAGCTCACCTATACCTCGGCTTCGAGCATAGTCGATGATTCGCCGCATGAGAAACATGCCAAGCCCTAGTCCCGTCATGGCATGGTGCACGATGAGGGCGAATTCGGCGTTTTCGTTGTCGGGGTCGGCGATGACCCGCACGATGCCCAAAATGTTTGTCTTGCCGGGGAT
>JALORT010000481.1 GCA_025458755.1 Methylotetracoccus sp. | reverse complement strand
GCGGGATCGGCCGATCGCGTCCAATTCATCGATGAAGATGATGCACGGCGCCTTCTGTCGCGCCTGTTCGAACAACTCGCGCACCCGAGCGGCGCCCAGACCGACGAACATCTCGATGAATTCCGACCCGCCGATATTGAAAAACGGAACGCCGGCCTCGCCGGCCACGGCCCGCGCCAGCAAGGTCTTGCCGGTGCCCGGCGGCCCGACCAGCAGCACGCCTTTCGGCATCCGTCCGCCCAGACGCTGAATCCGCGTCGGGTCCTGCAGGAATTCGATGGTTTCCCGGAGCTCCTGCTTGGCATCCTCGGCTCCGGCGACGTCATGAAACGTCACCTTCGGTGCCGAATCGGCCTGAATCCTCACGCGGTTCTTGCCGAGACTCAGAAACCCGCGGTTGCCCGTCATGCGCCGGGCCATCCAGCCCCAGAACAGAAACAGCAGTCCGATCGGCAACACCCAATTGAAAATAAAATTGCTCAACCAGTTGCTGCCGTAACGCACCGTATACTGGACTCCATTCTTGTTCAGCGTGTCCGCGAGATCCTGGTTCCACAGCGGAATCGTCACGAACTTCTCGCCCTCCTCACCAGGCGACTTTGGTTTCAAGGTGCCGGAGATGACCTGGTCCGTGACCACGGCCCGATCGATCTTCTGTTCTTCGACCAGCTTCAAGAACTCGCTGTACGGAATTTCCTCCTGCCGGACCTCCCGATAGCCCTGCGCCAGGTATAAGGTGGCGATCGCAAAAAGCAAATACAGCAAGAACGTGTTGCGGCGGCGCGTGCCGGGGTCGGGAACATTCGAATCCGCCTTGGCTTGTCCGGGGACGCGCACCGCCCGCAGGTTGTCCGCAAGTTTCCGCCACAGATCGGCGGCGATGTCACGGAGCGTATCGAAGGGTGAGGGTTTGTTCATGGCTCCTCCAACGAGCGCGGGAACGTACAGATGGCGCGGGACGGACAGCAGCACCAAGGCCTTCGAGAGGCCGGGCCTAGCGACACTGTAAGGTTGCCTCCGGGGTTTTTCAACCGGACTCCGGAAATCGGTGACGGTTCCGACCCCACGCACAAGGTTCGTCCCGACGTGCGTGAAGGTCGCACGACAAAGCCGCCCATAACCGGCCACGATCGACGCTGGATGAACGAGACGTCGCGCGCCAGAGCGCGCGCTGGCGCCCGTCGAACGTTCAGCGACGGCGCTCGGAGACAGTCCGGGCTTCGGTACCGAAGCGATCCGCGGAGGAAAGGACTGGGGGCAAAACGGCGGCGGTGCGGCGGCACAACGGGCCGATCGGTCCTCTGCTGTAGTTTGCTCCAGGACGGTCAGCCGCGGTCCGTCACGATCATCCACGAGACTCCGAAGCGGTCGGCGACCGTACCGAAGATCACGGCGTCGGCGAGCGCGCGCCGATCAATTCAACCGGTCTGTCACCGGTCAGATGTTCCGGCGTGATCAGGTAGGTGCCGTAAAAGCTGGGCTCCCAGATGGCTTCCGCAGTTTCAAGGTCACCCATCGTGACTGCATAGGCGAGGCCGCCCACCAATCCCCCTGCCAAAGCCACTGCCCCTTTGACCGGCAGATACACCACACTGGCCAACACGCTCGCAGCCTGGAGGCCGACGCCTTCCGGCGTGGTCGTCTCAGCATCCGGTGCTGCCGGCTGCGGTGCAGCGGCATAGCATGGACTGACGGACGCGGTGAGCGATAGGACGATGATCAAAGCCGCGCATCGTTTCCCGCGAGCCGACATCGAGGAACGGCCCGGTTCTCGCACAATCTGAAAGGTCATCAGTCATTCTCCATGGGAAGCGTGGAATCTTCAGGTCGCCAGTCCGGCGTCTGCCGCCGGTCGGGCGCGCCCGCGAACATACTGAAATCACATCACAAGGGTCACGGAAAAGAAAGTCCGGCGACGGCTCCAGCCCCGGCTGAAGTGAGCGCATGAATCACCGCTGCGGCACGTGCCATGTCGTGGGGTGTCATGGAAGCACCCGTCTTCGGTCGCCGAAACTGCCGAACCGGCGGTGCCGGTCAAGATTCCAGCGCCTGCCTGCGAATCCGCTCGATTTCGTCACGCAGCTTTGCCGCCTGCTCGAATTCCAGTTCGCGGGCGTGGGCATACATCTGGTCTTCCAGCTTCTGGATCAGCTTTGTGGCCTCCTTGGGTTTCAGCGCGCGGTAATCGGCCACGGGCTCGGCCACCTTCCTGCCGCGCGACCGGCCGGCCGTACCGACACCGCCGCCGGGAATCGGCACTTCGAGGATGTCGGTGATCGATTTCGTGATCCCGCGTGGCGTCAAACCGAGGCGCTGGTTGTGCGCCTGCTGCTTGGCGCGGCGCCGGTTGGTCTCCTCGATCGCGCGCTCGATGGACCCGGTCATCGTATCCGCATACAGAATCGCCTTGCCGTGCAGGTTCCTCGCGGCACGGCCGATGGTTTGGATCAGCGACACCGTAGAGCGCAGGAAGCCTTCCTTGTCGGCATCGAGAATCGCCACCAGCGAAACCTCGGGAATATCCAGCCCTTCCCGCAGCAGGTTAATTCCGACCAGCACATCGAACTGACCCAGCCGCAGGTCGCGGATGATCTCGACGCGTTCGACG